>NZ_LTCZ01000076.1:0-96542 GCF_001583455.1 Rhodococcus sp. LB1
TGGCCGCGGCCGCGGCCGCGCACTAGAAACCGGGAAGGGAAACACCATGCGCGGATTGAACGGGAAAGTCGTGGCAGTGACCGGATCGGCGGGCGGCATCGGTGAGGCCGTGTGCGCCCGGCTGATCGACGAAGGCGCGAGCGTGTATGCGCTGGACCGAACGGCTTCACCGCTCGGCGAGTCGACGATCGTCGACATCACCGACCCGGACGCGATGGAGCAAGTCGCCACCCGCATCGCCGAACGTGAAGGCCGCATCGACGGACTGGTCGCCGCCGCCGGCGTCGTCGAAGACGACATCGCCGCCGAGGAGATGACCCTCGACGAGTGGGATCGCACCCTCGGGGTGAACCTGCGAGGGCTGTTCATCACGAACCAGGCCTTCGGCCGGCGGATGCTGGCGCAGAACTCCGGCGCCATCGTCAACATCTCCTCGATGAGCGGCAATCACGTGGTCAACGTCCCCCAGAAACAGTGCGCCTACAACGCCTCGAAGGCGGCGGCCACCGCGCTGACCAAGTCGCTGGCCTCCGAATGGGCCGACCGCGGCGTCCGCGTCAACGCCGTCTCCCCGGGCTACGTCGCCACACCGCTGCTCGCCCGGAAGGCACACCAGTTCCGGCAATGGCTCGACGCCACCCCCCAGCAGCGGATGGCCGAACCCTCGGAGATCGCGGCCGCGGTGGCCTTCCTGCTCAGCGACGAGTCGGGCTACTTCTGCGGCAGCGAACTCGTCGCCGACGGCGGCTACAGCCTCCGCTGACCACCTGCGGCCTTCACACTTCCACCACAATAGAAACGAAACGGATCTCGACACCATGAACCTCATCGATCAGCACGCAGCAGTCCTGCCCGCCGACGCGGCGAATGCCACCCTCGTCGGTCGCGTCCACGACGACGCCATCGGCGGCCCGTGCATCGTCACCCTGCGCTCGGGTGCGGTGGTCGACATCACCGACGCCTTCCCGACCATGACCGACCTCCTCGAATCACCGGACCCGGTCAAGGCCGTCCGCAGCGCTGTCGGCACCCGCTCCTGGCCCATCGCCGACGTCCTCGCCAGCTCGCTCGCCGCCCGCACCAGCGCCCCGTATCTGCTCGCACCGGTCGACCTGTCGGTGCTCAAGGCCGCCGGGGTGACGTTCGCGACGTCACTGCTCGAACGGCTCATCGAAGAGCGCGCCGGCGGCGACCCCGAACAGGCCGACGCCATCCGCGGCGACTTCGAGCGGCTCATCGGCACGACCCTGTCCTCCATCGAACCCGGCAGCGAGGACGCGGCCCGGCTCAAGGAAGACCTCAAGGCCCGCGGCCAGTGGTCCCAGTACCTCGAGGTGGGGTTGGGACCGGACCCGGAGGTCTTCACCAAGGCGCCGGTCCTCTCGGCGGTCGGGTGCGGCTCCGAAATCGGTGTCGCGCAGGTCTCCTCGTGGAACAACCCGGAACCGGAAGTCGCCCTCGCGGTCACCTCCACCGGACGCATCGTGGGTGCGATGCTGGGCAACGACGTCAACCTCCGCGACGTCGAGGGCCGCTCGGCGCTGCTGCTGCCCAAGGCGAAGGACAACAACGCCTCGGCCTCGCTCGGACCGTTCATCAGGTTGCTCGACGAATCGTTCACCCTCGACGACGTCCGCGCCGCCGAGGTGCGCCTGCAGGTACTGGGGGAGGACGACGGTTTCGTTCTCGACGACGTGAGCTACATGCGCGAGATCTCCCGCGACATCAGCACCCTCGCCGAATACACCGTGGGCGACGCCCACCAGTACCCCGACGGGATCGTCCTCTACACCGGCACCCTGTTCTCCCCGACGCACGACCGCGGCGGCGAGGGCATGGGATTCACCCACCACATCGGCGACGTGGTGCGGATCTCGAGCCCGAAACTCGGCACCCTCGTCAACCGCGTCAACCACTCCGAGAAGGCGCAGCGCTGGGAGTTCGGACTGCGGTCGTTCATCGCCAACCTGCACGGGCGCGGACTGGTCGGAAAGGTCGGTGCCTGAGATGCGGATGGTGATCACCGACCACAACTTCGCCGGCGAGGACTTCGAACGCGCCGCCGCGAAAGAACTCGACGCCGACTTCGCCGTCTTTCACGCCACCACCGAGGCCGAGGCGATCGAGGCGGTCCGCGGCGCCGACGTCGCGCTGGTCAACTTCGCCCCCATGACCGCCGCTGCGCTCGCCGCGATGAACCCGAACGGGGTCGTCGTCCGCTACGGCATCGGCTTCGACAACGTCGACCTCGACGCCGCCACCCGGCTGGGGGTGCGGGTGTGCAATGTGCCGGACTACGGCGCCGACACCGTCGCCGATCATGCCGTCACCCTCACGCTCATGCTCCTGCGCAAAGTTGCCCAGTTCGACCGCGCATTGGCGGCCGGCGGCTGGCCGTCCGCGACCGAACTCGCTCCGATCCGCTCGACCAGCGAGACGACGGTAGGTTTGCTCGGCACCGGGCGGATAGCGCTTGCCGTCGCAAAAAGGCTGCAGCCCTTCGGGTTCGACCTGATCGCCCACGACCCGTACGCGAACCCCGACGTCGCCGCCGACCACGGCATCACCCTCGTCGACCTCGACGAGCTGTTCCGACGGTCCCACGCGCTCTCGCTGCACGCCCCCGCCACCGCGGACACCCGCGGAATCGTCAACGCCGACAATCTCGCCAAGATGCCGTTCGGATCGTTCCTGGTCAACACCTCACGCGGCGCCCTGGTCGAGCAGGACGCCGTGCTCGACGCACTCGACTCCGGCGCGCTGGCCGGGGTCGGACTCGACGTCTTCCATCCGGAACCTCTGGCCCCCGACCACCGGCTGCGCGCGCACCCGAATGCCGTCCTCACCCCGCACGCCGCCTTCTACTCCGAACAGTCGCTGCGCGATCTCCAGCGCCTCGCCGCCGAGGAGGCGGCCCGGGCGATCCGGGGCGAGCCGCTGCGATGCCCGCTGAACTGACCACCCCCGAGCGAAAGGCGCATGCCATGACGATCACCACACTGAACAACTACATCGACGGCGGGTGGGTCCGGAGCGAGACGACCTTCAAGGCTCTCAACCCGGCCGACGAGAAGGTCATCGCCGAGGTCCCCGCCTCGACCGCCACCGATGTCGACGCCGCCGTCACCGCGGCCCGCCGCGCCTTCGCCGACTGGCGACACGTCAACCCGACCGTGCGAGCCCGCTACCTCCACACCATCGGCGACATCGTCAAGACCCGCGAACGTGAACTCGCCGAAGCGATCACAACCGAGATGGGTAAGACCATCGGTGAGGCGACCGGCGAGGTCGACAAACTCGCCAAGGCGTTCCACTTCTACGCCGAAGAGGCCACCCGGATCCACGGGGAAGTGATCCCCAACGATGTCGACGGCTTCGCCAGCATGGTCGTCCAGGAACCGATCGGCGTCATCGGGGCGATCACCCCATGGAACTACCCGCTCGAACTGGTCGGGTGGAAGCTCTGCGCCGCACTCGCGGCCGGCTGCACGATCGTGATCAAGCCGTCGCAGTACGCCTCGCTGTCACCGGCACTGCTGTTCGCCTGCATCGACGAAGCAGGACTGCCGGCCGGGGTGGCGAACCTGGTCCTCGGCGGGGGCGAGACGGGCCCGGCGGTGGCCGGTCATCCCGGATTCGACAAGCTGGCGTTCACCGGATCGACGGCGACTGGCGGCAAGATCGCCCGCGGCGTGCCCGCCGCGAAACCCCTGACGATGGAATTGGGCGGCTCGTGCCCGATGATCGTCACCGACCGGGCGGACATCGACGCCGCCGTCGCGGGCGCCGCGCGCCGCGGGTTCCGCAACGCCGGACAGATCTGCATCGCCATCAACCGCATCTACGTGCACGAAACGGTGTACTCCGAGTTCGTCGACCGACTCACCGCGAAGGTGTCCGAGCTGACCGTCGGTAACGGCATGGACCCCACGGTCGACGTCGGACCGATGGCGACCCGCGCCGGCCTCGACGTCGTCGACCAGCACGTGCGCGACGCCATCGCCCGAGGCGCCACCGTCACCACCGGCGGCACGCGGATCGAGACGCTCGCGCCCGGGAACTTCTACCAGCCGACGGTCATCGCCGGCTGCAACCCGCACATGCTCGTGATGCACGAGGAGACATTCGGCCCCGTAGTCGGCGTCATGCCCTTCAGCAACCTGAAGAACGCGGTAGACCTCGCCAACGGCACCGAGGCCGGTCTCGCGGCCTACCTCTACACCGGTGATCTCGCGCAGGCCCACGACCTCGGCCGGCTCCTCGATTTCGGCAATGTCGCCGTCAACAACGTCGACGCCGGAATCATGAACGCCCCCTACGGCGGCCGCAAGGGCAGCGGGTTCGGCGTCGAGCACGGCAAGGCCGGGTTGGAGGGGTACCTGCAGTACAAGCACCTCCGCATCCAGTACGGGACACGGTAATGACCGCCGCCGCGCGAGTGCACCTCGGCGTCGACATCGGGACCTCGTCCTGCAAGGTCGTCGCCGTGGACCACACCGGTGCGGTGATGACCACCGCCGTGCGTGAGTACCCGCTGTTCTCCGACCGTCACGGGTGGTCCGAACAGGACCCGCACGACTGGTGGGCGGCCACCGATGCCTGCATTCGAGAGGTCACCGCACAGCTGCCCCGCCGCGGTGACGAGATCGTCGCCATCGGATTGAGCGGGCAGATGCACGGCCTGGTGGCCCTCGACGACACCGGCACGGTCATCCGGCGCGCCATCCTCTGGAACGACCAGCGGTGCGAAGCCGAATGCGTCGCGATCACCGACACCGTGGGTGGCCCCCACGCGGTCCTCGACGCCACCGCCAACCGGCTCATCACCGGATTCACCGCAGGCAAGGTGGCCTGGCTACGCGACCACGAACCCGAGAACTTCGCCCGGACCCACCGAATCCTCAACCCGAAGGACTACCTGCGCCTACGGATGAACGGACAATTCGTCACGGACGTGTCCGAGGCGTCCGGAACAGGCCTGTTCGACGTCGCCAACCGCACGTGGTCCCCGGCGATGCTCGCGGCGGTCGGGGTGCGCGAGTCGATGCTCCCCGAGGTCGTCGAGTCCCCCGAACCCACCGGCACCCTGCTCCCGGACATCGCCCACGCCTGGAACCTGCGAGAGGACGTCCAGGTGTACGGCGGAGGCGGGGACGCGGTCGTCCAAACGGCCTCGATGGGCATCACCCGCCCCGGCGACATCGGAGTCACCCTCGGCACGGCCGGCATCGTCGCCGCGGTCTCACAATCGTGCCCGGACAACGTCACCGGCGCCGTGCAGGTGTCCTGCTACAACCAGCCCGGCTACTGGCACGTCATGGGAGTGTCCCTGTCCGCCGCCGGGGGACTGCAATGGCTCGCCGACGTCATCCACCAACTGCCGGGAGCACAGGACGTCAGCTTCACCGAACTCATCGACCTGGCCAAGAAGGTGCCCGTCGGCGCCGACGGCCTGCTGTTCCTGCCGTATCTGGCCGGCGAGCGATCCCCGCACTACGCCCCCTCGGCGAGCGGGGCCATGGTCGGGCTGACCCGCATGCACGGGCTCGGGCACCTCGTGCGCGCCGTGATCGAGGGCGCGCTGCTCAACATGCGGCAGATCCTCGAATCCTTCACCGAGTTGGGGATTCCGTGCGACCGGATCATCGCCTCCGGCGGAGCTACCCGCGACGGCTTCTGGCTGCAGACGATGGCCGACGTGTTCGACACCGAGGTCGTCACCATGACCGGCAGCAGCGAAGGCGGCGCGTACGGTGCCGCGATCGTCGCCGGGGTCGGGGCAGGCACCTGGGAATCCTTCGACGATGCCTACGGGCACCTGGAGGTGTCCTCGCGACATCTTCCCGGTCCCACCGAAGTCACCCGCTACACCCGGATCTTCGAGGGTTACCGAAACCTGTTCGGACACTTCACCGACGTGTTCTCCGACATCGACATCGCAAGGAAGACATGAGCACCACGCAGACGAAATTCACGGCAGTCGTCTTCGACCTCGACGGCACCCTGGTCGACAGCAGCGAGGACATCGCCGCGGCCATGAACGAGGCACTGTCCTCTCACGGTGATCACCGGGTCACCGTCCGGCAGGTCGCCGACGCACTCGGCGGCGGCCCCCGCGCACTCGTCGAACAGTGCCTGCGGGTCGCAGGCCTGCCCGTCACCGCACCGATCGTCGACGACGTCCTCCGGACCTACTCCGAGCGTTACCGCGCGAATCCGGCGAGAAAGACCCGCCTGATCGACACCGCCGCCGCAGTGCTCGCCGAGCTGGACGCCCGGGGCATCCAGCTCGGAGTATGCACAAACAAGCGGACACTGATCGCCCACGCGGTCCTCGATGCACTGGGGCTCGGGAAGATCATCGGGGCGGTCATCGGTTCCGACGCCACCGACGGGCCCAAGCCCGATCCCCGGCATCTCACCGACACCATCGCCGCCCTCGGCGCCCCCTCGACAGTGCTCTACGTCGGTGACACCGACATCGACCGCGACACCGCGGCGGCCGCAGGCATCCGCTACGCCCATGTGAGCTGGGGACACCCCGATATCGACGCCGACTTCCGGCTCGACTCGTTCGACGACCTGCTCGCCCTCATCTGACCCACCCGAAAGGAACTCCTCCACATGTACACGACCGAAACCCCCCAGGACGCGGCGAAATACGCCGTCGGCCGGGCCGCGGTGGAGCGCTACGCGCACGACGGCGCCCAACTCGGACTCGGCTCCGGAACGACGTCCGCATGGTTCGTGCGGGCCCTCGGAGAGAAGGTCGCCGACGGCCTCGACGTCGTCGGTGTCCCCACCTCCACCGCAACCCGCGACCTGGCCTTGTCGGTCGGTATCACCCTCGTCGATCTCAACGACCTCGACCGCCCACTCGATGTGACGCTGGACGGGCCCGACGAGGTCGACCACGACGGAGACATGATCAAGGGTGGCGGCGCCTGCCTGCTGTGGGAACGCATGGTCGCCGAGGCCTCGTCGAAGATGGTGTGCATCGCAGACGACACCAAACTGGTCGAGCAGCTCGGCTCCTTCCCGCTTCCGATCGAGGTCATCCCGTTCGGGTGGAAGGCGACTCGGAGATCGATCTCCGCACTGCTGACCGACCTCGGTTACACCGACATCGAGATCATTCAGCGACACCGGAACGGGCAGCCCGTGGTCACCGACAGCGGCAACTTCATCCTCGACGCCCATATGGTCGCGATCACCGACAAGGCCCTGCTCGACACGAACCTCAACTGGATCGCCGGCGTCGTCGAGAACGGGCTGTTCACCGGAATCGCCCACGAAATCCTCATCGCTTCCCCAGACGGGGCGGCGAAACTCATCGAACTGCCGCACCGGAATGCCGCCAGGATCCCGGAGTGGCGCAAATGAGAGGAACCGGTACAGACATGGACCTGGACAACGTGCTGGGACAGGCGGCAGCCGCCACGGCCGAGTTTGCCCGTCAAACCCCACAGCAGCGGTACGCGCAACTGGTAGAAATCGCGAACCGTCTCGACGCCGCAGCCGACGAGCTGGTACCCGTCGCGATGGAAGAAACGCACCTCCCGGAGCCCCGCCTGCGGGGCGAGCTCGCCCGGACCACGATGCAACTGCGCCTGTTCGCCGAACAAGCACAGACCGGCGAGTTCCTCGACGTCCGCATCGACGACCCCGATCCGGACTTCGGTTCCGGACCGAGGCCGAACCTCCGCCGCATGCGAATCCCGATCGGCGTCGTCCTCAACTTCGCCGCGAGCAACTTCCCGTTCGCCTTCTCGGTTGCGGGAGGCGATACCGCGTCGGCGCTGGCCGCCGGGTGCCCGGTGGTCGTGAAAGCCCACGAAGGGCACCCGAAACTCAGTGAGCTCACCGGGAGACTCGTCTCCGCAGCACTCGACGATGCCGGAGCCCCGGCCGGAGCCTTCCACGTCATCGAGGGCCGTGACGCCGGCATCGACGCGCTCCGCGACGAACGCGTCGACGCGGCAACCTTCACCGGATCGGTGCGCGGAGGATTGTTCCTGGCCGGCATCGCGGCCGACCGACCGCGACCCATCCCGTTCTACGGAGAACTGGGAAGCATCAACCCGGTGTTCGTCAGCCAGGCCGCAATCGACGAGCGTGGACAGGCGATCGCCGAGGGCTTCGTGGACTCCTTCACCCTCGGCAGCGGCCAGTTCTGCACCAAGCCGGGCATCGTGTTCCTGCCCGCCGGCCACGGCCTGGACGACATCCTCACCGAGCGGATCGGCGGAAAACGCACCGGCGCACTACTTACCGACTCCATCACCTCCGGCTTCGCCGACCGGCTCCAGGAGATCGGCGACCAGATCGGCGGACGGATGCTCGTCGAACCGACAACGGTCGATGGCTGCCATCAGCCCGCACTCCTGTCCATCGACTACCCCACCTTCGTCGAGCACGCGGACAACGTGCTCACCGAGGCTTTCGGCCCGTTCTCGATAATCGTCGAGTACACCGACGTCAAGCAGCTCACCGACGCCGCCAGTCGCCTGCACGGCTCGCTCACCATCACCCTGCACGCAGAAGAAGCCGACGCGGACACACTCGACGACCTCCTCCGCCTGGCCGAGACACGAACCGGGCGAATCCTCCTCAACGAGTGGCCGACCGGAGTATCGGTCACACCCGCACAGCACCACGGCGGACCCTTCCCCTCGACGACATCACCACTACACACCGCGGTCGGAACCGCAGCCGTCGAGCGATTCCTCCGCCCCGTCGCCTTCCAGAACTACTTCGACTCCTGGCTCCCCGAACCACTGCGGGACGCCAACCCCTGGAACATTCCCCAAAAACGGTCGCCGGCAGGGCAATCGCAGGTCTGGGGGCGGGGCTGAAACGCTGAGGCATCAGGGGGGAACGGTGTTGTAGAGCTACAACGGTGTGGCGCTACAACATCGGACACACAGGGCATCTCCGGCATGCAATAGCCACCGATGACAGCCCTCGCCTGCCATCGGTTCCACCTGGGCTGGTGCCGCATGTCTACGAAATCGCATCCGAATGCGAATCGCCGTCAGGAGGATTCCGGCGGTGTGCAGGGCATGGAGAGCGGCCTGAGTAAGGAATGAGTAAGGAAATGGAGGTTGGCGTCATGCATCTCAGTCAGGTCCGTGCTTGGGCCACCGGGTTCAGGGACCGCATCCACGCTGAGCGGGGGCGCCGTAAGGATGCGCCAGCGCTCGTCGACGGTGGACACGCTAGAGACGTCCAGTTGCAGCCTGCCCCGCTATGCGTGCGGCCCCCTTCGCGTCCGGGTATCGGCTGGACACATATGTTGCCCCATGGTTCGTCGCCTGCGATGAAGTGCTCCAGGTTGCAACTGTCATCCCTCGTAGGCGCGGCGGGTGCGGTGCTCGTTGTGGGATTCTCGGCCCACGCGGAGTATCAGTCTCTCTTGCTCGGAGACTACGACTAACCAGACGAAGTTGCGCTGCTGATCACGAATACAATGTTGCCATTGTGGTAGGAAATACTCTGCTCCAATGGTTTACGTGCTCGATTCTCTTTCTGGTCGTGGGCATCGGCCTCGGGGGTGAATCCGTGGTTCGGCCGGCTCCCTCGGCTCGGTGATTGCGCCTGCAAGGACTCTAACGGCAACAGCACTGCCGTCCTGGCGATCATCGCGACATTCGGCGGCAAGGCGGTTGGGGCGATCACCCGCCAGCAGATAGCCGACTGGGTACAGCGGATGGTTGCTGCGGGTAAGTCGCCCTCCACGGTGCGGCACGCCTACTTCGTCGTGCGGATGGTGCCGGCGCAGGCCGTGGTGGACGTTGTCGACGACCCAGACATGGCGGCGTGGAACTCCCTGCCTTGGCGCTGAATCCGAACGCGCGACCCAAGCCCGGCACCCTGGGGGTAGAGCGGACCATCATCACCGTGGAAGGCGCGTTGGCGTACGACACCCCCGAGACCAAGGGGAGCCGGCGGAGGGTGCCGCTGAGCCCCGCAACCGTCGCGGTGTTGCGAGACAACCTCGCCGCACACCCGAGGCGGGGCGAACCCACCGCGCCCCTGTTCCCGGCGATGCGGCTTGTCGCGCAGAAACCCACGGGCCGACGCGCCACCGATGAGAACGGGAAACGCATCGTCCCCAAGGCTGAAGACGCCCTGGCCGCGCTCACAGTTGACGAAGCAGAAGCGCGGTTGACACTGGACTGGGTCAACCCGCTACTGCGTGATTCTGTCCATCACAGGAGTCTGCCTTCCGGTACCGACAAGTCGGTGTGTACGCCGCCCGTGTGCCGGGGTGGTGCGGCTGCGAACAAGAAGAGTCCTGGCCGCTGAGTCGCTGGCCAGGGACTTAGTGGAGTGGGTGGAAGGGTGTTCACCTATGGCGAGCAATGATGCAGGCCTTGGTAGCTCCGCGAACTGACTGTCCGGTAATCACGCGTAAGAGGGCTTCCACTCACACCTCCTTATCGTTGTCGCGGCCGCCGAACCGGCCCTCATCTCGCATAGTTCCAATGACCCTCATGAGCCGCCGACGAGGCTGAGCTGGCAGGGGAGTGGACTGCCTCACCGTAAGTGTCCGCACGGGAGGATCTGCACACCTCCGGCTGAGGAGCTTGCAGGGTGCTGCCGGTCTGTGGGATGAGTGAAGCAAACACGTGCGCAGCCTCTCCAGTGAACCCGCTGTACTTTTTGGCAGCGCTACACGCACGTCGCCGACCGACGAGCACGCTAGCGGCCGATCTCGGTGCTCTGGTTCCTGCACTGTCGGGTCACGCGGCGCTAAGATTTCCGTGCTAGACGGTCCGAGTTATGGCCGGGTACAGGGTGTTTCGAGGAAATGCGCATTGCCCTTCTCTGGCCGTTCCGTGTGCGTGGGTGGCCGTGTGGTGGTGGGCCGGGTTCGTGCCATCGCCGGTCTGCTTCGGTGGTGCCACCCCAGACGCCGTAGGGTTCGCGCACGGTGATCGCGTGGGTGCGGCATTCGCGTTGTACGGGGCAGGTGGCGCAGGCGGCTTTCGCCTGCCGTTCGCGGCGGAGGCGCGCGCCGCGGCCTTCGTTGTCGTGGGCGAAGAACAGTTCGGTGCCGGTGTTCCGGCACTGAGCGTGCATCTGCCAGTCCCAGAGCTGGGTACAGGGCTGGGGTAGGTGCGGCGTCAGGCTGAGCGATGGCATCGTCCCGCTCCACTTCGTTTAGCTCGAGGTCAGTTCGGGAAGTAGCTGCTCAGAGTGCCGGTCAGGCCGAGTAGTTCGACGGTGGAGGCACCCTCGGCGATCTGTTCGCGGAACTTGGTTTCCTTGTCCTCGCGGGCCTGGGCGAGCTCGAGGGCGGATTCGACCTCACCGGCGCGGACAACGACCAGGCCGTCGCGGTCGCCGACGATGATGTCGCCGTTGTGGACGGTGGTGCCCGCGATGTCGACGGGTTGGCCGATGCTGCCCTTGTAGGCCTTGGTCGTGCCCCGGATCGACAGGCCCTTGGCGAAGAGCGGGAACTTCATGTCGATGATCTCCTCGGCGTCGCGGACCGCGCCGTGGATGACCAGGCCGGCTATCCCGGCCTTTTGCGCTGCGGCGGTGAGGACGTCACCCCAGGCTCCGGCGTCGAGGAAGCCGCGCGCGTCGGCGACGAGGATGTCGCCGGGGCGGGCGTGCTGAAGGGCGGCGTGCAGCATCAGGTTGTCGGCGGGACCGGCGTCCACTGTGAGCGCGGGACCGGCAAGCTTCATCGACGGGTCGATCGGCTTGATCACGGCACCGATGGAGCCACGTTGCCCCTGGGCCTCGTAGATGGTGGCGGCACCGAGCTCGCGGAGGCGGGCGAGTTGCTCGCCGGTGGGTCGAGTGCTCATGGTGTTCTCCTGTTTCTGCGCGGTTGTGTCGCCGCGATGGTGGTGCGGTCTGCCGAAGATGTTGCGGCTCTGCAGATGTGAGGTGTGACCGGCGGACTGCGGCCCGGCGGTCAGGGGTGGAGCGTCGGTTTCATGGAGGCGCCCCGGTGCTGCGCGGTCGGCGCGGGTCACCGGCGCCGGAGGGCGAGGGCTTCCTCCGTTGCCGGGTGCGGTGGCACCTGGTAACGGATCCGACAAAAAAGTACAGTATCAGAACAATCTCTGTCATCATAGGGATTCGATCAGGTAGTTGACGGGCCGTTGCCGGACTATCGCTCATATTTTGTACTCACTCTGAGGTAGGAGAAGACCATGAAGTTGGCGATCATCGGATGTGGTGAAGTGGGCCGCCTGTATGCCCGGGCCGCGGCGGAGTCCTGTGATGTCGTTCTCTGCGATGCGTATCCGTCACCGGCTGCGCGTGAGCTGGCGATCGAGCTGGGCTTAACGCTTCATGAGCGTGTGGGCGACTGGCTCGCCGGCGTGGACCGGGTGTGGTCGTGTGTGACCGGCGACGTCGCCGCGGCGGTGGCCGAGCAATCCGGAGCCTTCCTGTCGCCGGAGGCAATGTTCGTCGACCTGAGTACCGCCACCCCGGCCGACAAGCGGTTCTCGGCGGACTTCCTGCGCGGCAGGGGGATCGAGTATGCGGATGCGGTAATCATGGGCGCCATCGGCATGACGGGCCTGCGCACGTCCCTGCTGGTCTCCGGGGACGCCGCCGAGGCGGCGGTGGCCGACTTCGCCACGATTGGGGCACCGTCGCGGGCGCTGGAGAACGCCCGGCCCGGGGATGCGGCGGCACTGAAGCTGCTGCGCACCGTGCTGACCAAGGGGATCGAGGCGCTGGCGGTCGAGTGCCTCGTGTCGGCGGAGAAGCAGGGCGTGCGCGAGGAGCTCTACCGGGTGCTCGGCGACATCGACACCCAGGGATTTACCGCCTTCCTCGATGCGGTGGTGCGCAGTCACCTCCTGCACGCCGAGCGCCGCGCGCACGAGGTCGAACGCGCCGTCGCCCAACTCGATCAGGCAAACCTGCCCTCGTCGGTACTTGCGGGCACGCGCACCCTCTACGAGCGCACTGTCCACTCCCTCGCCGCCCACCCGCCCGGCCCGGACGCCGCGGCATCCATCGATTCCGCACTCGCGTGGCTACTGAGCGTGTCCGAGACTGACACCCCCGCCGTGGTCTGAGCCCATCTCCGCGCGCACCGTCTGCCCTCTGGCCGACCCCGGCTGTGGGCCCGGGGTCGGCCAGAGGCGTCCTCCGCGCACCCCGCCGCCCGATAGGTGACAATTTAAGGAACAAAAACACAGGTATGACCGACTAAACACGGCAGTATTGCCAATATTGTTCTCAGATTGTATGTTCGTTACAGATCGAGTGTGGCGCGCAACACAGCAACCTGATGCGGCTCGTCACGATGGCAGAGTCCAGCCCCACGGGATGAACGCCCGCTCTCGACTTCCCAGCAGCTTGTACGAAGGAGTTCACCAATGTCCCGTGACCTGGACGCGCCCGAGATCGGCGCCTACCGCAGCGCGGTGATCCGCAAGATCAAGATGCGGGTGCTGCCGTTTCTGGTGGTGCTCTACATCATGGCGTTCATCGACCGCGCCAACGTCGGCTATGCCGCCCTGGAGATGAACGCCGACCTCGGAATCACCAAGGCGCAGTTCGGGCTCGCCGCGGGATTGTTCTCTATCGGGTACTTCCTGTTCGAGGTGCCGAGCAACATGCTGATGCGTAAGGTCGGCGCCCGCAAGTGGATCGCCCGCATTCTCTTCAGCTGGGGCGCCGTAGCCGTCCTGACTGGCTTCGTACATGACTTCACCCAATTAGCCATCGCCCGAACGGTTCTCGGCATCGCGGAAGCTGGCTTCTTCCCCTGCGTGCTTCTGTACCTGACGTTGTGGTTCCCCGAACGGGAACGCGCCCGCGTCGTCGCCCAGTTCATGATCGCCCTGCCGGTGGCCACCCTCATCGCGGGCCCACTGTCCGGGATGATCCTCGACCACGTGCACTGGTTCGGCGTCGAGAGCTGGCGCTGGGTGTTCATCCTCGAAGGCATCCCCGCTGTCATGCTCGGCTTCGTCACCCTGTTCGTCCTGGTCGACGGCCCGCACAAGGCCAAGTGGCTCACCCGCGACGAAGCGGACTGGCTGACCGAGACCATCGACGCCGAGAACCGGGCCAAGGCCGCCGCCCACGGCCAGGTGTCGTTCCTGCGCAGCCTGGCCGGGATCCGCACCCTGTCGCTGTCGTTCATCTACTACAGCAAGTCCGTCGCGATCTACGTCCTCGCCTTCTTCACCCCCAGCATCGTCGCCGGCCTCGGTGACAAGCTCAGCAACACCTCCGTCGGGTTCATCACCGCCCTCCCGTACGCCGCCGCCGCGATCTTCATGGTCTGGTGGGCCCGGCACTCGGACCGAAACGGTGAACGCCGTTGGCACGTCGGGATTCCGCTGCTCGTCGCCGCCGCCGGCCTGGTCTCGATGGTCTTCGTCCAGGACAGCCTGTGGTTCTCGGTGATCCTGCTGGTCGTCATCACCGTCGCCGTCTACGCCACCTACGGACCGTTCTGGGCGCTGCCCTCGTTGTTCCTGACCGGACCCGCCGCGGCCGTCGGCCTGGCCTCGATCAACTCGCTCGCCAACCTCGGCGGCTTCGTCGGCCCCTTCGGCTTCGGCGCCCTCGAAACCGCCACCGGCGGCATCTACTGGGGCCTGTCCATCGTCGCAGCCATGCTCGTCATCGCCGCGGGCCTGGTCACCCGGCTCCGGTTCGTCCGAGAGGCCGAGGCCAAGGCCCGCGAACTCGCGGCCACCGACGCCGCCCGGGAGTTATCCGACAAGGACGACGTCCGCGTCTCCTAACCACCCTCACCAATCCGCACTGGGCGGGCTCGCCTCGGCGAGCCCGCCCAGACCCATCAGGAACAGTACGATCGAAGTACAATCTGACTAATCGCAGCGGTCTACAGCACCCGGTGCAGCGGTCCGGACGCCCGTCGCACCGGGGGACAACGCACACAGAGGAGACACCCGATGGCTCAATCGAGTTCGATGGTCTACGAACTGGTCCGGAGCCGAATCATGGCCGGACACTACGCGCCGGGCGCGCACCTCACCGAGGGGCAGCTCTGCGAGGAACTCGATGTCAGCCGCACCCCTGTCCGGGCCGCGCTCCGCCGCCTCACCGAGGAAGGACTGATCCAGACCGAGCCACATCGCGGTGCGTTCGTCGCGCAATGGACCCGCTCGGACGTCGACGAGGTCTTCGAACTGCGCTGCATCCTCGAATCCCGCGGCGCGGGCCTGGCCGCCGCACGCCGATCCGCGGACGAGTGCGCAGAGTTGCGCAAGTCCGTCGACGAAATGGCGAAGATCGCCGAAGCGAAGAAGTCCACCTACAAAGACGATCTCCACCACAACAACCGAGAGTTCCACCTGCTCGTCCTCTCGGCCGCACGCTCACCTCGCCTGTACAAGATCGCCGAACAACTCGCCTACACCTCAGTCACCCTCGGCACCTACTTCTACTACTCCGACACCGACATCGCCCGAAGCATCCAGTTCCACCGCGACATCACCGACGCCATCACCGCACAGAACCGCACCGTCGCCGAATCCCTCATGTCCGCCCACATCGGCGTCGGACACGTCGCCTTCGACGCCGGACGCTTCGGACAATCACACCCGGACGACTGAGACAGCGGAGCCCCTGTCTAGTTGAAGGACGGACACTCGAAGGTCCGCATCTACACCAGCCTCTGGGGCGTGCCCCTTCGTAAAAACGCTGATAGGTGCATTCCGATACCGGCCCATCGGACGCTCCTGACCAGGCGCATAGATGTCGTCCGCTGACAATTTCCCGAGCGCGGCGAGAAGTGGGACGCAAATGACGTGAAACCCCGGGGCGGCACGCGTCCTAGATCCCCACAAACTGTAGATTCCACGGCTCGATGTCACTCCACGAGGCCTACAACCTGCGGGTTCTCAACGCCGCGTCGGTGCTCGATTCTCACGAACTTGCCGGAACCTCAGCCCGGTCGCTCTCCCGAAGGGTGTCGTCGTCGCTGTACGCCAATCCGCGGAGCCCGATACCAGTCCGCCCCCGCCTTCTGCCGGCCCGCCCGGGGTGCGGCTGCCGACCTGCCGACCGCGTGCGCTGCGTGGGCAAGACCCGTTACGGCCCGCGTCGTGAGAGGGCCGGCCTGAGCAGTCAACAGGCCACTGCCTCCAGGTGGGTCAGGAGGGCGGTGATCGCGATGGCCAGTCCGATCGCGATCGTTCCCGCTCGTTCATTGTTGTCGGCACTGTTCCCAGTCATCGGTGTCCTTCCGTCCGTACTCCGTCAACCCGGTTCGGCAACCGCGGTGCGGTGCGGTTGTGTCGTCGCGAGAACGGTTCTGTCCGTGCACCTGTGGATGCGTCTCGGTGTCCCTGGCATCACGCGTCGAGGTTGATGGTGATAGGGAAATGCACAACCGGGTCCGGTCACTGCCCGCCAACCCGTTAGGTGAGGTTCTGGGTGTAGAACTCGGTCAGCTTGTCGAAGGGGATCATCTCGACCCGGTCGTAGAGGTCGACGTGACCGGCACCGGGCACGATCACCAGTTCCTTGCGGTCACCGGCGAGGCGGTAGGCCTCTTCGGTGAACTCGCGCGAGTGCGCGTCTTCGCCGGCGACGAACAGCATCGGGCGGGGCGAGATGGTCTCGATGTCGTTGAAGGGGTAGAAGTTCATGAACTTGACGTTGCTCGACAGCGTCGGCTGGGTGGTGGTGTCGGGGCTGTTGCCGCGCGCGGTGCGGTAGAAGTCGTAGAACTCGCGCTCGATCGGGCCGGACTGATCGGTCACCTGTTCGGGTGTGCCGCCGGTGTATTCGGTGGGTCCGCCGGTGAATTCGACGTCTCGCTGGGCTGCGGCTTGCGCCAGGGCGGCGTTGCGCTGATCGAGGGTGACCGAGTGGCCCAGCCCATTGCGGGCGGCACCGCCCATGTCGTACATGCTGACCGTGGCGACGGCCTTGATGCGGGGGTCGATCTTCGCGGCGCTGATGACGAAGCTGCCGCTGCCGCAGATTCCGAGCGCGCCGATGCGTTCGGTGTCGACGAAGGACTGGGTGCGCAGGAAGTCCACGCCGGCGCTGAAGTCCTCGGTGTAGATGTCGGGGGCGACGGCGTTGCGGGGCTCGCCGGCGCTGTCACCCCAGAACGACAGGTCCAGCGAGAGCGTCACGAAACCCTGCTCGGCCATCTTGGTGGCGTAGAGGTTGGCGCTCTGCTCCTTGACCGCGCCCATCGGGTGCCCGACCACCATGGCGGCGTTCTTGGTGTTGCGGTCGAGGTTTCTGGGGACGAACAGGTTGCCGGAGACGTCCATCCGGTACTGGTTCTTGAATGTCACCTTCTCCATGGTGACCTGGTCGCTGGTGTAGAAGTTGTCGGCACCGTGGGACAGATCACCGGAGGCCAGGTTCGCGACCGGCGAGGCAGGAGCTGCCGATGAGGTGGGCGAGTCGGCGGCCGAGCAGGCCGAGGCGGCCAGGACGGCGAGCGTGGCAATACCGGTGCCAGCGATTCTGGTCCAGTGGCGATGGCCTCGCCGCGCGGTGGTTCTGGTGGTGGTCATGCGGTACTCCTGATGTTCGTGTGCGAGTGAGTCGGGGGCGGGAGGTCAGAGGGTGAGCAGGGTTTTGATGGCACGGCGCTCGTCCATCGCCTGGTAGCCCTCGGCCGCCTGGTCCAGCGGGAGGGTGAGGTCGAAGACCTTGCCGGGGTCGATCTCGCGGCGCCAGATCAGGTCGATCAGCTCCGGCAGAAAGCGGCGGACGGGTGCGGGGCCGCCCATCAGGTGAATTTCGGCGAAGAACAGTTGGTCGGCGGGCAGGGTGACACCGTCGTGGGAGACGCCGACGTAGCCGACGTGCCCGCCGGGCCTGGTCGAGCGGATGGCCTGCAGCATCGACTCCTCGGTGCCGACGGCTTCGATGACGCTGTGTGCGCCGAGCCCGTCGGTGAGTTCCTTGATCGCGGCGACACCCTCGTCGCCGCGAGATTCCACGATGTCGGTGGCACCGAATTGGCGGGCCAACCCTTGGCGGTCGGCGTTCCGGGACATGGCGATGATCCGTTCGGCGCCGAGCTGTTTGGCGGCGAGCACACCCATCAGGCCGACGGCACCGTCCCCGACCACGGCCACGGTCTTGCCGGGTCCGGCCTCGGCGGCGACGGCGGCGAACCAGCCCGTCCCGAGGACGTCGGAAGCGGCCAGCAGCGAGGGAATCCGGTCTTGGTCCGGCTGACCGGGCGTGGCGACGAGCGTTCCGTCGGCGTAGGGGATGCGGGCCTTCTCTGCTTGGGTGCCGATGTCTCGGGCGACGAAGGAGCCGTGTACGCAACGGGATTGGTAACCGGCTCGGCAGATCTCGCAGGTGTTGTCGGAGACGGCGAACGACCCGACGACGAAGTCGCCGACCTTCAGGGTCCTCACGGCCTCACCGATTTCCTCCACGACGCCGACGTACTCGTGTCCCATCAGGGTGTGGTCGACCGGTTCCACACCCCGGTACGGCCACAGGTCGGATCCGCAGATACAGGTCGCGGTGATCCGGATGATCGCGTCGGTCGGCTCGACGATCTTCGGGTCTTGCCGCTCGACGACGCGAACATCGCCGGGGGCATACATCACTACTCCACGCATGGTGGTCCTCTTCTGTCGTTGGGGGGTGGTCAGGCTGCGGTGATGATGAGGGAGGCGTCGGCATCGGTGATGGCGTCGAGTCCGGTTTCGATCTCGCCGATCATCACGATCCCGGGATCGGGAATCGTGAAACCGTCTTCGCGGCAGTAGTTGGCCAGGGCACTTCTGGGCGCCCAATAGCCGAGTTGTCCTGCGCGGTAGCTGCTCTGGTCCTGACCGTCGGTGAGTTCGCGAGGCAGCGGTCCGGCCTTCTCGCGACCGCCGAGGTCGTGCAGGGTGATCGTGGCGGGCAGCAGGGACGCGAAGTCTCGTGCGCTGGCGGTGACGCCGGCGGTGACGGCTGTCGCGTGGACGACCAGCCCGGTGATCCTGGGGCGCATGGGTTTTCCTGTCGATGCCGGTGTTCAGCCGCGCTCTAGCTCACTGACGTGGGGACCCGCAGCGTCTCGTCGGAGGGTCGGGGCGGCGGGTTACCGGCGGCAGGACGCGCCCGGGTGGTCGCCAGCAGTGCGATCGGTATCAGCGCGGTGGCGGTGGTCGCGGCGCCGAGGACCGCCGGCCCGACCACACCCAGTGACGTCGACAGGGTGGTCGCGGCTAACGCCGATCCGGTGGCGGTGCCGAGGTTGAAGGCCGCGGTCGCCAGCGAGGACGCCAGCCGGGAGGTATGTCCGGCGAATCGCATGGTCTGGGCGATCAGCACCGGGTTCGCCCCGAGCCCGGAGGCACCCAGGACAACGATCAGACCCACCACGATCGCCGAGTGGCTCGCGGTCGCTGCCAGTACGAGCAGCAGAAGCGAGGTCAGTGCTACCGCCGCGGCGATGGTCGCCAGCGGCCGCCGGTCGCCGATCCGACCACCCAGTGCGGTCCCCACCAGGGCACCCACACCGAAGCCGACGAGTACCAGCGGCACCAGCGCGGCGGAGATGCCGGCGCGGTCGGTCAGCAGGGGGCTGATGAAGCTGTAGGCGCCGAGGAATCCGGCCTGAGCCAGCATGATCGCACCCATCACCGCCCACACCCGCCACGGCCGCACTGCCGAGATCTCCGAGCGCACCGACACACTCACCGTGTCCCCGGTCGCGGTGGCCGGAGCGAACCGAAGAACGGCGACGAGCGCCGGAACCGCCAGCACGGCCAGCATCCAGAACGGACCTCGCCACCCGGTGAACTGGCCGGCGAAGGTGCCCAACGGGACACCGGCGACCACGGACAGACTCAACCCGCCCGAGAGCACCGCCAATGCCCGCGCGCTCGCCCCGGGGCCGACGACCGCGGCCGCCACCACCGCACCGGTCGCCCAGAACGTGCCGGTAGCCAGCGCGGTGAGTACGCGGGAGGCGGTGACGACGGTGAACGAGTCGTTGACCGCGGCCACCACGTGCCCGGCGGAGAACACCATCAGTGCCCCGATCAAGGTGGCTCGGGCGGGCAACCGCAGCGTGGCCAATGCCATTACCGGTGGGCCGATGATCATGCCGACCGCGAACGCCGTGACCAGCAACCCGGCCCGGGCGATATCCACACCCAGATCCGCGGCGACGTCGGGCAACAGTCCGGCGATCATGAACTCGGTCGTGCCCATCAGGAAGATCCCGGCCGCCAGCACATACACCAGCACAGGCAGGGGAGTGCCGGTGTTCGGTCGGACAGGCGTTCGCGTGGTCATGTCACCTCGTCGATATCGAAGGATTCGGTCTCAGAGCACCTCTGCGCTCGCAGCACCCATGCAACGCCGGCAGCTGCCCGCGTGGGAGGCGAGGATTAGGGGGGTGCTGGCAGCACCCCCCTCGCAGCACCTGGCAACGGCCGACGCGCGGGTCGTAGCCTCGGTTGTATGGAGTCCACCAACCGAGTCGCCGAGATCGGCCAATTCCTGGCGTCACGGCGGGCCAAGATCACCCCTGAACACGTCGGGCTGCCCGTCTACGACGCCGCCAAACGCCGCGTCCCCGGCCTACGCCGCCAAGAGGTCGCCACCCTGGCCGGACTCTCGGTCGACTACTACACCCAGATCGAACGCGGCAAGGTCACCGGCGTTTCCGAGTCCGTGCTCGATGCCATCGCGCGTGCCCTGGAACTTGACGACGCCGAACGCTCCCACCTGTTCGACCTGCACCGCAGTGCCCTCACCAGCCCGCAACGAGTTCGCTCACGCCGCACCACCAAGGCCGTGCGGCCGATGGTGCAGCGACTCCTCGACGGCTACAACGGGCCCGCATTCGTGCGCAACGCACGCCACGACCTCGTCGCCGCGAACCGCCTCGCCTACGCCTTCTATTCGCCCCTGTACCCGGACCAACTGCACCCCGATCCCAGCAAGGCGGTCAACTTCGTCCGGTTCTGCTTCCTCGACCCTCGCGCACACGAGTTCTATCCCGACTGGGACCAGATGGCCGACGGCGCGGTCAACCTGTTGCGCACCGACGCCGGACGCGACCCATACGACCGCGGCATCTCCGACCTCGTCGGTGAACTGTCCACCCGCAGCGACGAATTCCGGGTCCGGTGGGCCAAACACAATGTGCGCCTGCACTACACCGGCACCAAAACCTTCCACCACCCCGTCGTGGGTGAGATCACCATCGGCTACGAAACAATGCCGCTGCCCGCCGACCCTGGCCTGGTCCTGACCCTCTACAGCGTCGAACCCGGCAGCCCGTCCGCCGACGCCATGACGCTGCTCGCCAACTGGGCGGCCACCAACCTCGCCGCCACAGCTGCAGCCGACCAGCCGACACACAGCACCAGCGAATAGCGGTGCAGCGACTCCTTCTGTCGAAGTGACGCACATGCCGGCCAATCGGCAAACCTGCAGAAACGCGGCGACTCAGGAGTCGCACCACGTCACTCATGGTCTGTGCGGGGTGACTATTGTAAGGAAACATTTACGCAGCGTCCCTGGCAAAACACCAGCTGAAGACACTTTTTGCTCTGTAAAATGCAGTCTGAGCACCTTGGCCAAGGATTTCGTGCAGGTTCGGGCGGAATATGCCGTGGCGAGCCGGCCCAGGCGGCACTCGGGCGGGCACCGCGGTAACAGCACAGCTGGTGTCGCGAAGTTGATCTTGTGCGGACGCTGATACTGATCGGGACAGCCCTCGGACTCGGCGCGGGCCTGGTGTGTACCAGCCTGTTCGCCTGGTGGTTGTCGTACCCGGTGCGGTTCACCACGGGGTATGTCGGTGAACCATCCGCTTCCGGGCGTATGGAATCGGTGGACCCCATCCCGTTCCTGATCGCCGGCCTGATTGTCAGTGCGGGCCTCGGCGCAGCCGCCGGATACGCAGCCGCCCACCGCGGCTGGCGGCTGATACGACACGCCGCTCGACGGCATCGACCGCATCCTGCTCGATCAGCTCTCGCGCGATGCCCGCACGCCCAACACTGCGCTCGCAGCGCTGGCCGGTATCGCGCCGTCGACCTGCCTGGGACGGGTGCGGGCGCTCGTGGAACGCGGGGTGATCCGCGGGGTCCATGCCGACATCGACCCCATCGCGCTTGGCCGCGACCTGCAGGCCATGATCGCGGTCCGAGTGCAGGCGAACGGGAGGAAGCATCTGGGAAGGATCGGGTGGTGCCGTGCAGCCATCCGTGAACGATGGCGGTGTCGGGTGCTTCGGCAAGGTATGCAACGAGTTTCGTGCCGAGGAGTGCTCTCAGCTTGGTGATGAGGGTGCGCGCTGCCGTGTCGGATCCGGGGTTGGTGTTGACACGTTCGCATCTCCTCGGTCCTCTCCCGGGTGTGCTTTTCAGCTGGTCGCGGAAGTCGTGCGGGGATGGTCGGACTGGCAACGCGGCGTCCCGGGCTGCAGACGGACGTCGGCATCAGCTACAAGAGCGTCAACGACGCGCTGCGCCGGTTGATGAAGGCATACCCGCTCGCCGCGGTATCCGGAGTGGGACGAGTGCCGTTTCGCGCAGGCACTGCTCGATGCCTCGTTGTGGTGTTTCCCGCCGACCGGTGCCGGCGTCCTGGATTCGACCGACATCTCGACGTGGGGGCGGGTGCGGCACCGCAAACCGGTCGTCGACGCCGACCCCCGACTCGCCTCCGCCACCCGATCATCCGCTCGCCCCACTGGATCCGAACCATCCGCATGCCCGCCGCCGCGGCCATCACCTCCCGGATGCCCCGGTCGGCGCGGACGGCCGCGACATCTACACGATCGACATTGACGCCCGGATGGGATGGCGTAGTCCGGAGCTCGAGGAACGATGTTCTTCTGCGGGTCCGATCTCCATGTCGTCACCGATGTTGTGTCGGCGCCCGGCCAACTACCGGTGGTGCACGTCGCGCGGTCGATGAACCTTTCGCCGGCTGGGTCGAACAAGGGATTCAGCGGCATGCCCGCTGTTGAGGCGCTCGGCGACCGCATCGGCAAGCCGCGCCATCTCATCGCCGACCGCGCCTACAACTTCGTCACCGACGACAAGTTCGCGATCCCGGTCTGGCGGCTGGGCTACACCACCATCTACGACCTGCACCCGAACCAGCGCGGGACGCACCCGGGACGCGACGGTACACACACGATATGGATCGACGGCACCCTGTACTCGGCGAGCCTGCCGGCGGGACTCGAGGATCTCGACCCGATCGACGTCGACATGAAGGACGAGGTCCGTGCCCGAACCGAGCGACGTCACCAGGCGCGCCAGGCCTACGCCTTCGTCCCGCACGGGGCCCGCCAACCTGACGGGGCGCGCCGCTACCGCGGGCCCGCCGTCCCACCGGCGCGGGTCCGCTGCCCGAACAACCCGACCTCGATGCGCGCACCGCACAGCGTGCCGACGACCTCCTGCACACCCGGCACGGAATGCGGGTGCGGGCGCACCCTCACCCTCAACGACACGGACTACCCGGATATGCGGATGCCGTTCCAGCACGGCACCCTCGCCTGGGAAGCGTCCTGTCACCGCAGGGTCGGCATCGAGAGCGTCTTCGACCGACCTGAAGCAGAACCGGATGACAATGCATCGTGGGTTCTTCCGCGGCTTCGGAATCCGTCGCTACACCCTGCTCGCGGGGTTCGCCCTCGCTGCGTTGAACCTGCTGATCCTGCACGACGCGGCCGCCCGCCCGCGGAACGCTCGACTGTTGGGGCCGGTTCCTCGGGGAACCGGAACCCGAGCGCACACCGCGCCGGCGGCCTCGCATCAATCGAGCCAACAAGGGCCACACGGAATCGTCGTCTGCCACTCGTCCCGGCAGATAGCTACCCCGCCCGGCGCCGGAATCCACAGATCCCGGTGGCCGACCTCGACCATCCGCCGAAAATGACCAATTATCGAGCACGGGTTCGCCAGATTTACTGCTCCTACCACGTCGAACGTGCCGCACGCTGACCGGAGAACCGCCCGAAACGGACACAATAGGGTCGAATTCGCAGATAGTGGGGTCCGAGTCCGATCGCGGGCCCAATGGGTGAACACAACGGACCCTAATGGGTGAACACCCCGTGGATGGATGGAGCCGATGACGGGAATCGAACCCGCGTATTCAGCTTGGGAAGCTGATGTTCTGCCATTGAACTACATCGGCGCGCACGATATTGGGCGCCCGTAGGCAGGCCCAACACCCTGCGGCGGAAACATTATCAGATGGTGATCCGGACTACCCGAGCACACTCGCGGTGTGTCATACGAGAGGTTTGCCGGCCTTCATTCGGCGTCGTAAATCGAACATGAGCACGTTGTACGGGAACTCCCGGATGCGGACGGGGATGCGCCTGCTGATGGCGCCGATGGTGCGGAGGGTCCGGTCGAAGCGCTTCTGATCCTTGTCGGTCCATGTCAGGTGCATTTCGTCGCGGAACTGCTGGGGCAGGAAGCCGTTGGTGAAGAACATGTTGAGCCGGCCGAACAGGCGGGAGACGATGGCGGGCAGGAATTCGAGGCGTGCGATGGAGAGGACGTGTTCGCGGATGGTGTCGTCGATCGACACCTTGTCGAGGGCCTTGTTCCAGTACTCGTCGAACGCGATGCGGTCTTCGGGCCACATCTCCGGGGGCACCTGAAGGGTGGTGCCGAACGTGGCGCCTTCCTTGTAGAAGAACTCGGCGGCTGCGGGGGAGAGGTCGCCGTGCAGGGCGCGGTTGACGTCCTCGAATCCGCGGTAGATGCAGGCGGCCACCCATAGCTGCAGTTCGGGATCGAATGCGTTGTACTGCACGGGGCTGTCGGGGGTGGAGCGCACCTTGGCGTGGGCGCGGTTGACGCCCTTGCGGAACGCCGCCTTCTCCTCGTCGGTGCCGCGGGCCGCCACCACGAGGTAGGTCAGCGTGGTGCGGGTCCGTTTGATCGGATGTCTGAACAGCTGGCCGCTCTCGACCTTGCTCTCGTATACGCCGTACCCGACCCCGGGGTGGGCGAGCTGCATGATGATGTTCGCGGCGCCTGCCAGTAGTCCGGCGCCGTCCATGACCTGATCGAGACGGTCCGGTACTTCGAGTGACGTCGACATTTTTGTTCCCTCTCCCCACCACGGATTCGCTATCTGAACACGACCGTACTCACATATATGTTCGCCGTCCAGAGTCCGGTGGAAAGATGGTGCGCATGGCTACCGCACCGGTGAACGCGAACGTCGGACACTCGACGGGCGACGGCGGACGGGTCTATGGCGGCCAGGAGCGCGATCAGCGCACATCGGAACGACGCGGCCAGCTCATCGAGGCCGGCCTCGACCTGCTGGGCAGCGCGGACGGCGACCACGCCCTGACGGTGCGCGGCGTCTGCAAGCAGGCCGGCCTCGCTACCCGCTATTTCTACGAGAGCTTCACCGACCGCGACGCGCTCACCGTCGCCGTCTACGACCACGTGGTGGACCGGATCGCCACCAGCACCCTGGACGCCGTGTCGAAGGCCGGGCCGGGTGAACGCGACATCGTGCGCGCCGGCGTCCGCAACATCGTGCGGGAGGTCGCCGAGGATCCGCGTCAGGGCCGTCTCATGTTCTCGGTGGCGCAGTCGAGCGCGGTGCTGGCGCAGCGCCGGCTCGACAGTTCGCGGCTGTTCGCGGGCCTGGCTACCAAGCAGACGGTCGGGTACTACGAGGTGGCCGAGAGCCCGCGCCTCGACCTGGCCGCGCACTTCATGGTCGGGGGCCTCGCGCAGACCCTGACGGCGTGGTTGAACGGCACGGTGACCCTCCCCGAGGAGGAGCTCGTGGACACCTGCACCGAACTGCTGCTCTCCATGGCCATCCACACCCGTTAACCTCTACCTGTGCTCCTCTCCGATCGCGATCTCCGTGCCGAAATTTCCGCTGGACGTCTGGGCATCGACCCGTTCGACGATTCGATGGTCCAGCCCTCGAGCGTGGATGTGCGCCTCGACAGCCTGTTCCGGGTGTTCAACAACACCCGGTACACGCACATCGACCCAGCTCAGCGGCAGGACGAGCTGACGACGCTGGTCGAGCCGGCCGAGGGGGAGCCGTTCGTCCTGCACCCGGGTGAGTTCGTTCTCGGCTCCACGCTGGAGGTGTGTTCGCTGCCCGACGACCTGGCGGGACGCCTCGAGGGCAAGTCCTCGCTCGGCCGCCTCGGACTGTTGACGCACTCCACGGCCGGGTTTATCGACCCCGGCTTCAACGGGCACATCACGCTGGAACTCTCCAACGTCGCGAACCTGCCCATCACCCTGTGGCCGGGCATGAAGATCGGCCAGCTGTGCCTGCTGCGGTTGTCGAGCGCGGCGGAACACCCGTACGGCAGCTCCGCCGTCGGCTCCAAGTACCAGGGCCAGCGGGGCCCGACGCCGTCGAAGGCCTACCTCAACTTCGCGCAGAGCTGAGCCCCGCGACCCGACGAAAATATTGCAAACCGAGTGGTCCGCTACTCGTGTGTATTGCGGCGGGTGAGAGAAGACTGGGATTCGAAGCCGCCCTCTCCTGGGCGTTCGATCCCGGAGGCCGCCATGAAAGACGTAGTCGTGTTGTTGCCCGGCATCGGCGGGTCGGTCCTCGCCCGTGACGGCAAGGACGTATGGGCACCGACACCGGGCGTCGCGCTGGCGGGCGTGCTGTCGCTGGGCGGGAACATCAAACGCCTGAAGCTGGACGGCGACGACCCGGACGTCGACGACCTCGGTGACGGCGTCGTGGCCACCCGTCTGGTCCCGGACTTCCACTTCGTTCCCGGGCTGGACTGGAAGATCGACGGGTACACGAAATTCCGTGACGACGTCGTCCGCCGATTCGGGGTGCTTCCAGGCGACAACTATTTCGAGTTCCCCTACGACTGGCGGCGCGACAACCGGGTGGCGGCCCGCGCCCTGGCCCGACGGACACACGAGTGGCTGACGCGGTGGCGAGAGAAGTCGGGCAACGCGGACGCGAAGCTCGTGCTGGTGTGCCATTCCATGGGCGGAATCGTCGCTCGGCTGTTCCTCGAATTCCTGGACGGGTGGCGTGACACCCGCACCCTCGTCACGTTCGGGACCCCGTACTCGGGCTCGGTCAATGCGCTCGACTTCCTCGTCAACGGTTTCCGCAAGGGCTGGGGCCCGTTCACCGTCGACCTCAGTGCGCTGATCCGGTCGTTCACGTCCGCCTACCAGTTGCTGCCGTCGTATCGGTGCATGGCGGGCGACGACGGGTCGTGGCTCGCGCTCGACGACAAGGCGCTCGACTGGTCGGGGACGGGTCTCGACACCGGCCGGATGGGTGCGGCGGTGAGCCTGCACCGAGCTCTGCGCGACGCCGTCACCGCACGGCTGGATTCGGGACACGACGGCTACGACATCCGTCCGGTCATCGGCGACTTCCAGCCCACCAAGTGGGCCGCCCGGCTCGCCGGAACGAAGGTCGAGACGATGACCGTCCGCGGACCCGGCGAGAGCGGCGGCGACGGCACCGTGCCGAAATTGTCGTCCACCCCGCACGAACTCATGGCGGGATGGAAGAACGCGGCCTTCTTCAGCCAGCGGCACGGCTCCCTCCAGAACGACGACCCGGTGCTCGACCATGTGGGCGGAATCCTGAACACCGCGACACTCGCGCCTCCGAACGTGTTTCCGGCGGTGAACGAATCGGTCGCGCTGGAAGTCGACGACGTCACGACCGCCGAGCCGCTGGTGATCCGGGCACGCACCGGAGCCGGGGGCGCTCGGCTTCTCGCGACGGTCGAGCCCATGGCCGGCGGTCCGAGTCGGGAACACCCGTTGGCGTCGACCGTCGACGGCTGGCAGCAGACGAGCCTCGACGGGCTGGCCGCCCAGGACTACCGGATCACCGTCCGCGCACCCGGGGTGCATCCGGTCACCGACGTCGCGAGTGTGGTCGACCTCGACGAGATCGCCCGGTCCGTGGACGTCTAGGAGCGCGGACGCATGGGACCGACACCCGGTTTCGAGGCACTGGAGATCAGCGTTCTCCGGGCCGGCGACCACGTCTGGCTCTCGGCGCAGTCGCGGATGGGTTCGGTGTTCGCGGTGCGGCGACCGGTCCCGGAATGGAAGCTGCCGAACGACGTCACCGGGAAGACGATCGACACACCGTCCGACTGGTTGACCGACACCGTCCGGCACGCGCGCACCGACGCCGCAACCCATGCGCTCGACGTCGGGAAGGTGTTGACGGATCTGGTGTTCGGGGTCCCGGACATCGTCACGCTGCTGCAGCAGAGCCGGGGGTTGGCCCGGACCACGGGAACCCAGCTCCTCGTGCGCGTCCTCGCCGCACCGCAGGAAGTATGCGCCTGGCCGTGGGAGTTGCTGCTGGATCCGCAACGACCCGACCAGTTCCTCGCCATGGCGCGCGACGTCCACGTGGTGCGGTCGGGACGGTCGCGCACCTACCCGTTGCGGCAGACGCCGATCGAGCCGCCGCTCAACCTCCTGCTGGTGATGTCGAGCCCCCTGCGGTCGGGTCCCGAGGATTCCGAGGCCCCGTTCGACCTGTATGCCGAGAAACGCAGCCTGCTGTCGGAATTGCGGCCACTGGTCGACCGGGGTCTGCTCCGCGTTGTGGTCGAGGACCGCCCGTCCGTCGAACGGCTCCGCAGCCGAATGGGCATGCAGAGACGCGGGTTTCACCTCTTCCACTACCTCGGCCATGCCAATCCCGACGGACTGAAGGTGGAGCAGGGCAACGGTCGCGGGATGCTTCTGCCGAGCCAAGAGTTCGCGTTGCTGCTACAGCAGCTGCCGGACCTCCGGCTGGCCGTGTTCGCGGGCTGCGAGACGGCCCGGGCGCCGGACGGTGCCACCGACGACGACCCGTGGCCCGGGCCGCTGTCGTCCGCCGACATCTGCGTGCGTGATGCGTGCCCGATGGTGATCGGGATGCAGGCGGTGCTGCCCTTCCGGACGGAGCGACTGCTGACTCGTTTCTTCTACCAGGCACTGACCGCCGGCCAGCCCGTCGCCGAGGCGTTGCGGCTGGCGCGGCTCGCGATCAACGGCGACGAGAACAGCGGTGACCCCCTACTCGACTGGGCGGTGCCGTGTCTGTTCGTCGGTGGTAGCGAGCCCGGCGCGATCATCGACCCGGAGGCGAAAGCGCGGCCCGAGCCCTCGCCGCGGCGGATCGCGCGGCGGATCGGGATCCGTCAGGGCGAACTCCGCTTCATCTCCCGCCTCGCGGAGCTGCGCGAGGGGGTGGACGTGTTGTCCGGGCAGACGACCGCTCGATTGCTGCACGTCGTCGGCATGCCCTCCACGGGAAAGACCGCTCTTCTGGACCGGGTGCTCGAGGAGCTCGACCCGAAGATCGCCCATCTGTTCGTCAGCACGAAACGCCTGCTCGCGAAACCCGACCCGCTCCACGAACTGTGCCGGCTCGTCGCTGATCTGTTGCGGGACGCCGGGGCGCGCACCGTGCGGCCGGGCAGTCTCAGTGCCGGCGAGTGGTGGGAGCGACTGCTCGACGACCTCACCGAAGTCCCCATTGCGATCGTGATCGACGACGGTGACCTGCTGCTCGGCGACGAACCCGGTGCCTCGGACCTTCTCGCCGCGCTCGTCCTGCTGACCCAGCGGCGCGTCGACGCGCGGCTCGGCGTGGCGGCCACCGGGGAACTCGTCGGACTGACGGAGTCGCTCCGCGCCTCGGAAGTGCGCACGATCCGTCTCGACGCCCTGTCGTGGCCCGAAGTGTGGCAATGGATTCGGCGGAATCTGCCGACCCTGACCCGCTATCCGGAGGAGGACCTCTCCCGGCTCTACACCGACGTGCGGCACCTGGAACTGTGGGAGCAGTTGGCCGATCTCGCCGCCCGGAACGGGACCTTCGAGCCGCGGGACCTGCCGATCCTGGTCCGACAGCTCGGCGTCGGCGCCGTCAAGCCGGCGGCCCAGGTGTCCAACGGGTCCGACTTCTTCGGCGCGGAATCCCGTGTGCCCGAGGTCGACGCGACGGCCGCGGCACCGGTGCGTCGTGCGTTGCGGTTGGCGGTGGCGGGCCCGTTCACTGCCGGCCGTCGTGAGGAGATCGCCGTCGCCGTCACTCAGTGCGCCATCCGGCACGGGGTTCCGGGGCGAGTGGTGGCCGGTGAGACGGGGCAGGGCGAATCGGCGCTGGCCGAACTCCTTCCTCAGGAGCTGGCGTTCGCGCACGGTATCCCGTCCGAACGCGACGTCTGCCGGTGGATGGAGGACGCAGCCCTGGCCGATGCGGACATCCTGGTATTCGACTACGGCAACGCCGTGCCGACGGATGCGCAGAATGCGGTGATTGCGCGCCTGGTGAGCGAGGGAAGGCTCGTGATCGCCTCGGGCGACCACGCGGACGAGCCGGCGTATCCCGCGTGGAGTGCGGATGCGTTCGCCGTCGGAGCCGTTGAGGACGACGGCACCCTCACTCACGAAACCCCGTACTTCCCCGACGCGGGAAAACCCGACATCTATGCGCCGCGGACGATCACCGGAACGGCGTGCGAGCGGCTCGTCGACAGACCGGAGATGGACGGCACGACGTTCGCCGCGCTGTACGTGGCCGTCGCGGCGATGCTGGTCTGGGCGACCGACCGCGATCTGACGGCGCAGGACGTCCGAGCGCTGCTGGTCGAGACGGCGACACCGATACCTGCGGCGCGGGGTGACACCGCGAAGCAGCTCGAGGTGGACGCGGCACTGGACTGCGCGCGGCGGAAGGTCATCGTCGGGGCGCTCGGGTCGGAGGCACTCGAACTCGGGCAACTCCTCGCGGAAACCCCCATCCGGCCGGAAGTGGCGGTTCCGCTGCTCGACGACCTCGTGGCCGACGGCGACCGCATCCGACGGGTCGTCCGGAACGGCGTCGAACAGTACGAACGCGCCGACACCGTGGTCGGACCGAGAAACGAGTAGCCCACTACGCATGACCGACGTGCCCGCGACGGGAAGGCTCGCAATCACAGGACGAGCCGCCCGACCTACGTGAGGACCGAGTCATGACCATCGTCGACAACATCGGAGACGGACAGTCGCAGCGCACGATGCCTGGGGGAACGTTCGAGGCGGAACGGCAGCGACAGCGCGATGCGGCGGAACTGCGTGCCCGCGAACGGGCCCCGCAGCGGGGCGAGCACGTGGACGCACTCAACGGCCCCGGAGGCGTCGCCGCCGCGGATACTCCCGAACGGATCGCGAAGCGCGTGGACCGGCTCGGTCGCTACTACGCGGCAGGGGATCGGGAGTCGGACACCCTCCCGGATCAGTTACTCGAGAAAATAATCAACACAGCCGATTTCGTCGGCGTCCGATACCTCGATGCCGGTGCCGCCGCCGCCCGGTCGATCGGACGCGTCAACATCCGGGACGTACGAGGAACCCTGCAGGGCTACGGCACGGGCTTCCTCGTCTCACCCACTCTGCTGCTGACCAACCATCACGTGCTGCCGGACGCGGACACCGGCCGCAGCAGCGTGATCGAGTTCGACTACCAGGACGGCATCGACGGAAAACCGCGTCCCGTGCAGATGTTTCCGCTGGACCCGGGTCGGTTCTATCTCGCCGACCGGGAACGCGACTTCGCGCTCGTCGCCGTCGGGGCCGAACCCGGAAAGCTTGCCCAATTCGGTTTCAACCCGCTGATCCAGGCGGAGGGCAAGGCTGTCATCGGTGAATTCGTGACCATCGTGCAGCACCCTCGCGGCGAGAAGAAGCAGATTGCCCTGCGGGAGAACCGTATCGTCGACATTCCCGAGCGGTTCTTGCACTACTCGGCAGACACGGAACCCGGATCCTCGGGTTCCCCGGTCTTCAACGACCAGTGGGAGGTGGTCGCGTTGCATCACGCGAGTGTGCGGGCGCCGCAGCACACCGAGTTCGGTGGTGTCCTCAACGAGGGGGTGCGCATCAGCCGCATCCTCGAGTACGTGCGGGCGCAGAACCTGCCCCCGCAGTCGCGTGACCTCGTCGACGAGATCGTCCGCGCGGAGCGGACGGCACCGACGGTCCCCGCGGCTGTCGAACACGAACAGGAAGTCACCGTCCGGGTTCCCCTGGAGATCACCGTCCGTCTCGGATCTGTCGCGTCGCCCGCCGCCGGGCGACCCGCTGAGCCCGAGGCGATCTCGATCGATCCGGACTACAGCACGCGCGGCGGGTACGACGCGACCTTCCTGCGTGCGCCGCTACCCCTTCCGCGGCCCGGGACGCCGTCGGTCGCGTCACCGGAGTTGAAGTATCACCACTTCAGCGTCGTGATGCACCGCGAGCGGGCACTCGCGCTGTTCACCGCCGTGAACATCGACGGAACGCAATCGCAGAGTCCGCGGCGCGACAGCGACCGTTGGATACTCGACCCGCGACTTCCGGCCGATCAGCAGACGGGGGAGGACGTGTATCGCGAAAATCCGCTCGACCGCGGTCACCTCGTGCGCCGACTCGACCCGGCGTGGGGACATCTCGCGAAGGCGGCGAACGACGACACGTTCCACTTCACGAATTGCACTCCGCAACATCACAGTTTCAACGCGGGGCAGACGTTGTGGCTGGGCCTCGAGGACTACGTCCTGAAGAACGCGGACAACGCCGATCTCGCCGTCAGCGTCGTCACCGGACCCGTTCTCGCGCCCGACGACCCCGAATATCGGGGGGTGGCGCTGCCGCGTCAGTTCTGGAAGATGGTGGCCATGGTCAAGCAGGACGGCGGTCTCTCGGTCACCGGATACCTGCTCAGCCAGGCCGCCCTGCTGGACGAGTTCGCCGAGGGGGAGGAGGCGTTCTCCTACGGCGCATACCGCACGTTCCAGGTACCCGTGCGGCGGATCGCCCAGTTGACCGGTCTGGTCCTGGACCCCTACATCGCGGCCGATCCGCTCGAGCGGATCGAGGCGAGCGCCCTGCCTCGTGAACTGATCCGTCCCCAGGACCTGATTCTCTGAAACCGAAAGGGAGCCCGACGCCATGAGCACCAACGAATCAGATGTCGATCTGCCCACGCAGCGCACCTGCGGGGCGATGGATGTGCACCGGCGGCTGTTGACCGAGTCGGAGTCGTATCGCATCGCCCGATCGGAGATCGAGAACCAGACCATCGACCTGGAATCGCTGCAGTCGATCGCCGCCCGCGGTGTCGCACGGATTCCGGTCGTCGTTCACGTCGTGTGGAAGACTGCGGCGCAGAACATCTCCGACGCGCAGATCGAGAGCCAGATCGCGGTGCTCGACAAGGACTTCCGGGCCACCAACGACGACGTGGACACCGTCCCGTCCGTGTTCGAGGATCTGGTCGGCGACGCGGGAATCGAGTTCTACCTTGCCGACACGGATCCGGACGGACGGGCGACGAACGGAATCACCCGAACTGCAACCGAAGTCGATGCGTTCGATCAGAACGACGGCGTCAAGTCCGCGGAGACCGGCGGTGCCGATCCGTGGCCGACGCAGCGATACCTGAACATCTGGGTCTGCGCGCTCGGTGGTGGTCTGCTCGGCTACGCGCAGTTCCCCGGCGGTCCGGTCGCCACAGACGGCGTCGTGATCACGTACACCGCGTTCGGGACGACGGGCACTGCACGTGCCCCGTTCAACCTCGGGCGCACCGCGACCCACGAGATCGGGCACTACTTCAACCTCTACCACATCTGGGGCGACGACGGCACCGGATGCCGGGGCTCCGACGAGGTCGGCGACACCCCCAATCAGGGCGGGCAGAACGTCGGGATGCCACGATTCCCGCACATCAGTTGCGGGAACGGCCCCCACGGCGACCTGTTCATGGATTACATGGACTACACGGACGACGCCGGGATGGTGATGTTCACCAAGGGGCAGGGCGCACGGATGGGAGCGTGCCTGGACGGCGTCCGGAAGCAGTTGTGGACGGGGCGGCCCGGGGGAACGGAGTCCGCCGCCTCCGCGCTGGTCGCCCGGAGTGCCGCGGGGCGCTGGCGGCATTCCTTCGAGGAGGACCACGACGGCGTCCGCGTGTACCGGCCCGCCGAATTCGACTTCCCGCGCGCGAGGGGGCGTGGCGGTATCGAATTCCGGCCGGACGGTTCGTTCGTCGACTGGGCGATCGGCCGGGGAGACGCCAACGAGGCACGAGAGGGGACGTGGGTGCCCGCCGACGACGGGCGGCTCGAGGTGACCACGGCGGCGGGCGACTCACGCACCGTCCGGGTGGTCCGGCTCGAGGACGACCGACTCGAATTGGACCTCGGTGACGCCTCCGGATGACCCCGCGACCAGACCTGCTCAGGTGGTCGCGGGTTCGGCGGCACTACGGTGTGACGATCGCGAAGTCCGGGTCGGGGGCGTCGAGGTAGCCGATCAACTCCGTCAACGCGGCGGAATTGCCGTCCACTTCGACGCTGCCACCCGAGATCATCTCGCCCAGGTCCTTGCCCCCGAGCACTGCGGCGAGTAGGTCCTGCCGGGTCAGGGTGAATGCCGCATCGGGTGCGGGCATCTCCCCGTCGACGTCGAAGTGCACCAGCACCCCGTTGTGCAGCTGAGCTCGGTGCACGACACCCTCGTCCTTGACGTTCCAGTCGATGGTGAGGTCTGCCGACCAGGCGCGGGGCCCGTCGACCCGCAGCGCGATCGCGTCGAAGGCCTGCTCCACCGTCAGCGCCGCCGAAATGTCCGGGGAGGCAGTGACGATCGGCGTCCCGACCGACCCGTTGCGGAGTTCGTAGGCGCCCATGAGGAAGAAGTTCCGCCAGGTGCCGTTCTCGGATCCATACCCGAGCTGCTCGAGGGTGTCGGCCTGCAACGCCTTCGCCTCGGCGTTGTCGGGCTCGGCGAAGATCACGTAGTTCAGCACCTGTGCGACCCACCGGAAGTCGCCCGCCGCATAGGATTCGCGGGCCTTGCGGAGCGTCTCGTCCACCCCGCCCATGAATTCGACGTGCCGTTTGGCGGATTCGACGGGCGGGTGCTCCCACAGCTTCGCGGGGTTGCCGTCGAACCAGCCCATGTAGCGCTGGTAGATGGCCTTGACGTTGTGGCTGACCGAACCGTAATAGCCGTGCGTGTGCCACGCCTGCGCCACTTTCGGCGGCAGTTCGATCGACTCGGCGATCTCGATTCCGGTGGCGCCCTTGTTGAGCGCCCTCAGGGTCTGATCGTGGAGATACCCGTAGAGGTCGCGCTGGACGGACAGGAACTCGGTGAGCCGCTCGGTTCCCCACGTGGGCCAGTGATGGGACGCGAACAGCACGTCGGTGCGGGCGGCGTACCGGTTGATCGACTCGGTCAAGTATTTCGCCCAGACATGGGGATCGCGAACCAGCGCGCCCCGCAACGTCAGCAGGTTGTGCAAGGTATGAGTGGCGTTCTCGGCCATGCAGAGCGCTCGCCGGTCGGGGAAGTAGAAGTTCATCTCCGACGGCGCCTCGGTGCCCGGGGTGAGCTGGAACTCGATCCGAACCCCGTCGACGGTCTCGGTCTGGCCGGTGTGATCGATGTCGACGGTGGGCGTGATGAGGGTGGGGGTTCCCGTCGAGGTGGTCGGGCCGAGCCCGGCGCCCACGGCCCCTTGCGGCCCGCGCGGCAGCGCAGCCCCGTACATGTATGCGGACCGTCGTGCCATCGCGGCGCCGGCATACACGTTCTCCGCGACGGAGTGCTCGACGAAACCCGCCGGTGCCAGAATCGGGCAACGCCCCGCCGCGACGTCGTCTTCGGTGGTGACCCCCTTGACGCCACCGAAGTGATCGATGTGCGAATGCGAGAAGATCACCCCGGTCACCGGACGATCACCGCGCTGCGCGCGATACAGCGACAGTCCCGCGGCCGCGGTCTCCGCGGAGATCAGCGGATCGATGACGATCACGCCGGTGTCGCCCTCGACCAGGGTCATGTTCGACAGATCGAGGCCACGGATCTGGTAGATACCGTCGGTGACCTCGAACAGGCCTTGACGTGCGCACAGCCGCGACTGCCGCCACAGACTCGGATGCACCGTGGGCGGGCAATCCTGCTCGAGGAACGCGAACGCGTCGCTGTCCCACACCACGTTTCCGTCGGTCCCTGTCACGACACCGGGCTCGAGGGCTGCGACGAAGCCCCGCTCGACATCGGCCAGATCCTGCTCGTCTCCGAACGGCAGCTGCTGCAACGCGTCCTCGTTCGCGGCCTGCACGCTCGCCGTGGCATCTGTCTGACTGGACATGGAACCCCTTCCCACATGCCACGCCGGACGCCGCCGGCCGCAACTGTCCGCGGGCGTCGACCTCGTGGTCATTTCACATGGCGCGCGGCCGGCGACCTTCCTCCGGCGCGGCGCCCGGACTCACCTTGCAGAGTGTCACCGCGGTCACGACGTGACCTCACCCGAGAGAGGTGAAACCACGCGAACCGCCCGTTCCCTTTCACCCGCGAAGGATGACAAATCAGCATTCCGAACGGCCTACCGTGGCTGGAAACCCCCTCCGCCCGACATTCGGAAGGAGCCATTCGATGAACCAGATCCAGCCCGGGAGACCGGCCGCTCCCACCGTCGACGCGAAACGACTGTGGGCCGGAGGTGCCGCTACCGCGATCGTTGCGGCCCTGGCCGCGGTCGTCGGGCTGTTGATCGTCCGCGGGCTGCTCGATATCCCGGTGATCACCCCGGCGACCACCGTGGGAAACTCCCAGGCGAGCACCCTCGCAGTGGGGGCCGCCGTCGCGGCCTTGATCGCCACCGCACTCCTGCACGTGCTCCTGGTCTCGACGCCACGCGCGGCGACATTCTTCGGCTGGATCTGCATACTCGCCACCCTCGTCGCGGCGCTGTGGCCGTTCACCGTCGACGCCACCACCGCGTCGCGGATCGGCAGCGCGGCGATCTACTTCACCGTCGGTATCGCGATCGTCTCGCTGCTCTCCGGCGTCGCGGGATCGGCGCAGACCGCGCGCCCGGACACATGGTGACCAGTCGCCTCGGGATCATTCCCGACAGACAACGTCGCACGCTGACCGAACTGGGCGAACGCCTCGATCTCTCGGTCGGCGACCGGGACGCCAAGCGTTCCGCATTCTGGGTGATGTTGACGCTGTCGGCCGTGATCGCGGTGGCGGGTGTGGTGGGTGATTCCACCGCCACCGTGATCGGTGCGATGATCGTCGCGCCGCTGTCGACGCCCATTCTCGGGGTGGGGTTGGGCATCACCACCGGCAACGGACGCCTGATCGGGCACAGCATGTTCTACGTCCTCGCCGGCATCGCCCTCGTCGTCGTGTTGGGGATGGTGTTCGCGCAGGTGTTGCCGAATCCGACGAATGTACTGACCAATTCGCAAGTAACCGGCCGTACGTCACCGACCCTGATGGACCTGGCCGCCGCGCTGGCCACCGGCCTGGTCGGTGCCGTCGCCGTCGCGAGGAAAGACGTCGGTGACGTTCTTCCCGGCGTCGCCATCGCCATCTCCCTGGTCCCTCCCCTCGCGGTGGTGGGGGTGTGCCTGGGATCGGGGGCACCGTCGCTGGCTGTGGGAGCGTTCGTGCTGTTCGCGTCCAATGTCGTGGCGATGGTCATCACCGCGACGGCTGTGCTCGTTGCCGCGGGATACGCCCGGGAAGTCGGGAGCGCCACCGGCGCGCACCGGCGACGCGCGTATACCGTCCTGGCGCTGGTCCTGGTCGCGGTCGCGATCCCCATGGTAGTCAATTCGCTGTCCTCGCTGTGGGCGCGGCAGATCTCCACCGCAGCGGAGAATTGGCTCGCCGGCACTCCCGGCGCCGAGGTCACCGATGTCACCTGGCAGGGCGGCACTGCCACCGTCGCGGTACTCGGTCCGGAGACACTTCCGCCGGTCGACGAGCTCGAGAAATCTGTTGATGCGCTGGTCCCGTGGAACCCTGACGTGCAGGTGGTGCACACCGTCGGGGCTCGACTCGTGGCGGAGTGACCGGTTGTCCGCCGACCTCGAAACGCCTCCGAACTTGCAGGGTGTCCGGTATGGTTTTTCGTTAACCACTACCGACCTTTACACGTCGCGCGTCCGCCGATGCAAAGGGTGAATCCATGCGGATATTGATCCTCGGAGGAGACGGATTCTGCGGTTGGCCGAGCGCGCTTCACCTTTCGGCGCACGGGCATCAGGTCACGATCGTCGACAGTCTCGTGCGACGCCGGATCGACGACGAGCTCGGGGTGCAATCGCTCACCCCGATCGTTCCGCTCGCCGAGCGCGTGCAGACCTGGCGCGAGGTCACCGGCAACGAGATCGGTGTCGTCGAACTCGACCTCGCCCACGATTACGATGCGTTGACCGAGCTGCTGGCGGCCGAGAGCCCGGAGGCCGTCGTGCACTTCGCCGAGCAGCGGGCGGCGCCGTACTCGATGAAGTCACCGGCCCTCAAGCGTTACACCGTCGACAACAACCTCAACGCCACCCACAATCTGCTGGCCGCCGTGGTACAGGTGGGTATCGATGCCCACGTCGTGCATCTCGGAACGATGGGCGTCTACGGCTACGAGTCGGTGCCGGTAGACCTGCCCGAGGGGTATCTCACCGTCAGCTATCCCGATCGTCATGGGCGTCCGCACACCCGGGACATCCTGTACCCCACCCAGCCGGGCAGCGTGTACCACCTCACCAAGTCGCTGGACCAGTTGCTGTTCCAGTTCTACGCGCGCAACGACGGCGTGCGCATCACCGACCTGCACCAGGGCATCGTCTGGGGTACGCAAACCGATGAAACCGTGCTCGATCCGCGCCTGATCAACCGTTTCGATTACGACGGCGACTTCGGGACTGTGCTCAATCGCTTTCTGGTGCAGGCGGCCGTCGGGTACCCACTGACCGTGCATGGGACGGGAGGACAAACCCGAGCGTTCATCAATATCAGGGACACCGTGCGGTGTATCCGACTCGCCGCCGAATCCGGAGCGGACCTCGGTGGCCGGGTGCGGGTGATGAACCAGGTGACCGAAACCCACCGGGTGTCCGACTTGGCGCACCTCGTCGCGGATACGGTCGGAGCCCACGTCAGCGCGGTCCCCAACCCGCGGGCCGAAGCCGATGAAAACCAGCTCAGTGCACGCAACGACCATCTACTCGGGCTCGGTCTCGAACCGACCAGATTGGCCACGGGCCTGCTGAAGGAGTCCGTCGAGATCGCCCAGAAATACGCCGACCGCGTCGACGTGAGCCGGATTCCGTGTACCTCGTACTGGAACAGGGACCGGAGATCGGTGGCCGCGGAGCAGAGCCGGTGAACGACACGCCTCCGGACGACAGCGCAGATCCGGAGAACTCACGAGGTGACGAGCGGCCTGAAGATCGCGCGCCGTCCGAGTCCGGGTACTTCCGCGGAGAACGGGGGCGCACCGTCCCGCGTTCCGCCTGGTGGATCCTGGCGGCCGCGCTGGCACTTCTTCTCGTCTTCGTGCTCGTACGACCGGTGTGGTTCACCCGCGACGTCGACGACACGAGTCTCGACGTTCCCGCTGACCGCCACTACACCAAATCGTTGTCGGGGGCGGGCTACGACGACGGTGTCTGGCTCACCGACGATTCACCGTCGACGACATTCGCCGTCACCTTCCCCGCCGACTCCGCGCGCGAGCAGACCCGGCTGCGGCTGACCGGGACGACACAGGTGGCCCAGGACAGCGTCGTGTTCTTGACCGTCAGGATGGATGGGCAACAGGTCTACAAGAGCGAACTGGCACGCGGGGACGCCAACGAACTGAACCTGATGGTCGACGTTCCGGAGCAACTGTCGAGCGACGGGCAGGTCCGGGTTCAGGTCCAGGTCGAGGGAACGCTGGACAACCGGACGTGCACACCCGATCACGCGGCGGGCATGCAGGTTCACCTCGACCCCGCGAGCGTGGTCGAGGCGGCCCTGTCCGAACGTGTGCACACCGTGCGCGATGCGGTCGTGTCCTGGGATCGTCGCCTCACCCTGGTGCTCGCCGACCAGAGTGACGAGTGGCGCGGGGCGGCAGCACAAATGGGGATCGCGCTGACCGGTGCCGGTTACGAGGTGACGTATTCGGAGACGATGCCCGGTTCCGGTGTGCAGAATGCGGTGGCGCTCGGCTCCGCCGAAAGGCTGGCAGGCCTCGGCTGGTCCGCCTCGGAGGGAACAGACGGGGGCATCGTTCTCGGCACGGTCGACGACACACCGGTCGTGGGCGTGCTGGCGCCGAACGGCGACCTGATCTCGCAGTTTCTGACCGACCCGCTGGCTGCCACTGCCGATTCCGACCGGAGCGATCCGCAGGCGCTCGCCACCACACCGCTCGGTGGGAACGAGGTGAGCCTGGATGCGCTCGGCGCCGACACCTCCGTGGTGCAGATCGCCGAGGATCACCGCTGGCGGATCGGGTACTCACTCGCCGACCTGCCCGGCGGTCGCCTGCCGCAGTCGGTTCGGGTGGCGATGGCGCTACCCGCGTCGCCGGACGACCTCACCTGGATTCTCAACGTCCAACTCAACGGACAGCTCGTCGAGAGCCGCAGACTCGACGAGACGTCGGCGCAGGCCGTGATCGAGTTGCCCGCCTCGGCGCAACTGCTGGAGAACACTCTGACTCTGACGGTCCAGCGCGACCGCGACCTCGGTGGCTGCGACGTGCGGGTCACCACGTACCCGATGCAGCTCGAGGCCGCGTCTGCACTCGTTCTCGGCGACGACCCGGGCGCGGGATTCACGGCGCTGCCCCGGACGCTGGCCCCCGGTTTTGCCGTCTACTGGCCGGAGGCCGCGCAGTCGAGTGCCGTCGACGAGCTCAACGCGACCGTGCCCGTGCTGACGACATTCATTCCGACACACTATGATCCTGTGTTCGAGTGGAACTCCCAGCCGGCCCCGGGCAGGCCGTTCGTGCTGATCGGGCAAAGTCCGGACGTGAATCCGCCCGTGCGTATCCAGGATGGCCGCATCGTGGCGGGGTCCGAGACGCCTGCCCTGAACATCTCGTCGTTCGACGACGGAATGGTCGTCGAAACCGCCACCAGCACGACTGGCGCCGGCGGACTCGTGATCCAGTACGTCGGGGCGCCCGGGACGATCCCCCTACCGGACTTCGGCAGCGAATCGGCCCGAGTGGTCACGGCACAGGGCAGTGTCATCGTCGAGGGCGACGGCACCACTGCCTCCAGCGCTCCCGTACGTGTGAACGCACCCCGATGACCGGGACGTCCCGATGACCGACGTCGAGCATGCACCACCCGGGCCCGCGGCGGTCACCGACTTCTTTCGGTCGGTCGACAGTGCGCCTGCGGACTACGCCGTCGACCGGCCGCAGAGTGGGACCAACGGTTTCCTGGTCACGTTCGTCGGGTTGTCGATCATCGCCATGTGCATCCGAACGTTGCTGGTGCATACGGACTTCGCCGAGATGCCCCGCGATCTGGTCATCCTGTCCGAGGGGCGCGGCCAGGTCGTGTTTCCGCTGAGGCTGTTCCTCGTCATGTTCTTCCTGACCTACGCGATCCACGCCTATTCGAACATCTGGCGCCGGGTCTTCATCGGAGTATCACTGCTGGGCAAGTACGCCCTGTTCTGTCTCGTCATCGACGTCCTCGCCTGGCTACTCCACAGCGCCGGGATCATCTCGATCTCGGTGTTCGGCGCGCAGATGATCTCAGGGCTGATCGCACTGGGCATCTTTCCGCACACCATTCTCCGGCAGGCTCAACTTCCTCCCCAGGGTCCGCTGCCGCTCGACCCGCGAATACCTCCGAGCGCCTTCTTCAAGCTGGCGGGGTGCCTGGTGTTCGCAATCGCGGGGGCGGCTGTTGCGCTGCACGTCCTCTACGACCTCGTCGAAGTTCTCAAGAGCTGGGCCATACTGGGCGGCATCGGCGCCGGTGTCTTCCTGATGCAGCAACTGCTGGCCGTCTCGACCGCGTTGCTGGGTGTGCGCGCGCTGAAGAAGTCACGCCGCCACGAGTTCTCCCCGCCCACAGCAATTCTCGTTCCCGCCCACAACGAGGCGCACGACATCGGGGACACCATCGCCGCCGTCGACCGGGCCGCGCAGACCTATGCCGGTCGTATCCACCTCTACGTCGTCGACAACGCCTCGACAGACGCCACACACGATGTGGCCGAACAGGTCATCCGCGAGTGCGCCAACATCGCCGGCACTGTGCTCGACTGCCCGACACCGGGCAAGGCCGTCGCCCTGAACGTGGGTCTCGAACACATCGAGGAAGAGTTCGTCGTGCGCATCGACGCCGACACGGTGATCGGGCCGGGCTGCCTGGAGACTGCGATGCGACACTTCGCCGATCCCCGGGTCGGCTGCGTCGGTGGTATTCCGATGCCCCGCGACGAGAAAACGTGGATCGACAAGTGCCGTCTGGTCGAGGTGTACATGCGGCACGGCTTCTTCCAGGTGTCCCTCGACGGCTACCAGGGCGTCATGGGCATCCCGGGTATGTTCGCCATCTACCGCCGGAGCCAGGTGCTCGAGGTCGGCGGCATGGTGCAGGGAATGAACGGCGAAGACACCGACATCTGCATGCGCCTGACCGCGGCCGGCTACCACAGCGTGGCCGATCCGAAGGCCGTGTACTACAGCGAGACCCCCGCGTCCTACGCCCACCTTCGCGAACAGCGAACCCGATGGTTCCGCAGCATCTACCACCTCTCCGCCCGCAATCGGGCGATCCTGCTGGATCGGCAAACCATGATCGGCACCTTCGTGCTGCCGTTCAACCTGGTCAACGCCGCCCGCAGGGCCATGCTGGCACCACTTCTCCTCTTCGCGGTCATCGCCGGATTCGTGTTTCAATCGACGTTCACCACGCTGCAATGGCAACCCGTCGTCGCCACCATGTTGGGCATGTCCATGATCATGACGGTCGTCGTCTGTTTGATCTGGCGGCCGAGTTCGGTGAGGTACATCCCCGCCTACCTCTGTTTCCGCCTGCTGCGCAGCTACTTCACCCTGGCATCCACCCTCAGCCTCATCTACCCGCCGATGCACCCGCGGATCCCCACCCGGCTGCGGCGCTACACGACGGCATTCGGCCCACGAGTGGGTCGTTCACCCTAGCGGTGGGACCTACCTGCGGAGATATAATTCACTGACCTGGTATTCACACTCAGTGACGCGGTTCCGCCGTACTCGGGGAGACGGATTGGCGCGCCCCGAAAGGAATTCCGATGTCTACTCGACAAATGGTGGGCCGGTTGGGTGCAGTGATCGCCGCCGCCGGCGCACTGTCTTTCGCAGTGCCCGCGGCCGCCTCGGCGGTGCCCTTCGTTCCCGGCTCGATGTCGACGTGCGCCCCCGGCGCGTGGCTGACGTTCAACGCGGAGCGGGTCGCGCCCGACCGGATCCGGTACACCACCGCCGCGCCGCTCGCGCAGTGGAACGGTGCCGTGGTGCAGTTCACCAACCTCACCACCGGATTCCGGGGTGTCGCGTTCGTCAACGACCCGGTGCCCGCAGCCGTGGGATTCGGCCCCGTGCTGAGCGAGATCGCCGGACTGCTGCCGTGCTTCGTCAGCGCGGGCGTCACCATGTCCTGACCCCTCAGCTGGGGTCGGAGCCGCGGACGGCCGCCAACCACACCGCGACAGCCGCAGCCACACAGGTCGCGCCGGCGAACGCCGGAAGCCCACCGCCCGCGACGTACACCCACAGTGCCCCGACGAACGGTGCCGCCACCGCGAACTGGGCGTCGAGGACGATCCGGCGCGCCGGTCGAGCGGCTGCCCTGGCACGCACCGGGCCGTCCGGATCCGGGCGCGACGGGTTGTCGATCAACCGCCCGGCCGGCTCCGAACGACGCGCTCGCCCGGACGGGAGGAGTCGACAGCCTTCCCAGACCACGACACGGCGACGCCCCGCGTCGTGCACCGTCGCCGCGGTCGGGGTCGGCATCGTGATCAGCGCGGGATCGAAGAACACCGGAATCCACAGTGAACCCGGTTCCTGACGGACCTCGATCCAGGACCTGCTGGTCAGCCGATGCTGCTGGCGGACCCGGTGCACCGTGGCAGGGCGACCCGGCTCCGACCCCGAACGGGTGGCAGCGAACCACGTGTAACCGGTGACACCGAGCACCGTCGCCGCCACCACGACCAGTGCGCTGAGCTGATCGGCGTCGGCGACCACGGCGAACCCGCCGCACACCACCAGCGCGCACGCGCCGACGGCAACGGGGTAGCGGGCGGCCTCGAACCCGCTAATTCAGGAAGCCGATCGTGGTGTAGTCGTAGGACGCGAGGCCGGCGGCGCCGAAGTTCGCCAGGTTGTCGCGCACCGCGACGTTGCCCGGCGCCTGCACCAGCGGCAGCGAGAATCCCTCCTCGAACACCGCGGTGTCCACTTCGTTGGCCAGTTCGATCGCCTTCTGCGGGTCGAGTTCCGAGATCGTCCGCTCGATCAGCGCGTTCAGTTCGGGCGAACCGATCCGGCCGTAGTTGCCTTGCAGGTCGTCAGGGTTGTACGCGTAGATCTGCGGCAGGCCGCTGAGCGGGAACGGATCACCCACCCAGGAGAATTGGGCGATGTCGAAGTCTCCGGGCTGGATGACATCGGTGAAGAACCCGGTGCCGCCACGGGTGTCGATGTTCAGCTTGACGCCGATCTGCGCGAGGTTCTGCTGAAGGATCTGGGCGATCTGGACCCAGGTGGTCGACTGGTACATCACGTCGCGGATCTCGAGCCTGCGCCCGTCCTTCTCCCGGAACTCGCCGTTGAGTTTCCAGCCGAGTTCGTCGAGCCGCCTCGCGGCCTCCTCGGGGTTGAAGGAGACGGCTGCGCTGTTGTCCTGGTAGCCCTCCTGGCCGTTGAGGTAGACGTGGTTGTTCAGCGGCTGGGGATCGTCGACCAGACCGTTCTGGATCGCGGTCGCGATGCCCTGCCGGTCGATGCCCTTGGACAGCGCCACCCGCAATTCCGGATCGGCGAGGATCGACCCCTCCGCGCCGTTGAACGTGATGTGCGAGAACTGGTTTCCCGGTGCCCGGCGGATCGCGATGCCTGCCGAACTCTGCGCGGTCTTCACCTCGTCGATGGTGCCCAGTCCGGACGCGTCGATCTCGTTGTTCTGCAGCGCGGGAATTCGCGCCGAGTCGTCGAGCACGCTGTAGGTGATGGTGTCGAGTTTCGGAGTGTTGCCCCACCATGCGGGGTTGCGGCCCAGTGTGATTCGGTTCTGCGCCCTGTCGATCGACGCGATCCGGAACGGTCCCGACGTCAGCGTGACCCCGTCGCGCAGACTCTCGTTGAACGCCTCGGGGGTCGCGGTGACCGACTTCGGGTAGAGCATCGAATTGCCCGCGAACTGGCCCTTCCATTCGGCGTACGGCTCGGCGAACGTGATCACCGCCTGACGGTCGTCGACGCCGCGCTCGACCCTGTCCACGCGCTCGAACCCGGACGTGTTCGCGATCAGGAATTCCTTGTCCTTCCCGCTGAGCGCCGCGGCCTGGGACTGGATGTCCGCCCACGTGATCGGGGTGCCGTCGGACCACACTGCCTTCGGGTCGATCGTGTACGTGACCTGCTGGGGGTCGGTGCCGGTGAGCGCGACGTCGGTGAAGTAGTCGTGGTTCACCGACAGCGCTCCCGAGGCGTCGGTGCTGAACGCGCGGGGCATCATCGGCTTCAGCATCGCGCCGATCTCGGTGTCGTTGCCGTCGTTGGACAGGGTGTTGAAGTTCGGGGGGAAACCCGACAACGCCAACCGCAGGTTTCCGCCGTCGCGCAGTTCGCTGGGGTCGTGCGGGTTGATGTCGTTGGTGGTGCCGATCGACCCGGACCCGGCCTCGACACCACCGGTGTCCGAACCCCCGCAGCCGCCGAGAATCAGGCCGATGGCCAGGAACGATACCGCGAGGCGGGTGCGCGCCGAACGAATCATCATGGATGTGCCCTTCCTCGAAGTTCGCTGAGCTCAGTGTGCCAAATACGTCGGATCCGGAACGGGAATTGCCTCGAGGAGTGCCCGGGTGTACTCGTGCTGCGGAGCCTCGAAAATCGTCTGCGCTGCCCCCGACTCGACGATCCTGCCCCGGTACATCACCGCGACGTCGTGCGCGATGTTGCGGACCACCGACAGGTCGTGGGAGACGAACAGGTACGACATGCCCCGCTGCTCCTGGAGATCGCGCAGGAGGTTGAGCACCCCGGCCTGGATCGAGACGTCGAGCGACGAGACCGGCTCGTCCAGGATCAGCAGTTCCGGATCGAGGGCGAGCGCCCGGGCGATGCTGATCCGCTGCTTCTGGCCGCCCGAGAAATCGGCCGGATAGCGATCGGCGTGCTCGCGTCGCAACCCGACGAGGTCGAGCAACTCCGGTACCCGGCGGCCGACCTCCTCACGCCTGCGGCCGTCCAGTCGGAGTGGCTCGGCGAGAACGTCGAACACCGGCAGCCGGGGGTCCAGGGACGCCGTCGGATCCTGGAAGACGACCGCCATCTTGCGCCGGATCGCACGCTTCTCGTGTGGCCCCAGCGCCGCGACGTCGGCGCCCAGCACCGCGATCGAACCGGATTCCGGCGCGGCCAGGTCGAGAATCTGCGTCAACGTGGTCGATTTTCCGGAGCCGGATTCACCCACCAGCGCCAGCGTGCGGCCGGCGCGGATGTCGAAGCTGATGCCGTCGACCGCCCGGATCTCACCCCGCTTGCGGCGGAACACCAGACCGCTGGTGATCGGATACGTCTTCACGAGATCGGCCACCTGCAACACCACGCGGTGCTCGGGTGCCGTCTCGGCGGTGGGGGCGGGGACCGGTTGGTCCCGCCGATACGCCGTGAACAGGTCTCGGGTGCGCGTCTCGTCGACGCGGATGCACGCCGCCTGATGACCGCGTCCGGTGGAGACGAGTTCCGGCTCGGCGAGCCGACAGGCGTCGACCGCGAGCGGGCAGCGCGGTGCGAACGTGCAGCCGGGTGGCAGCGAATGCAGCGCGGGCGGGGCACCGGCGATCGAGACCAGGCGGCTCCGGATCGGCGCATCCATCCGCGGCACGGACACGAGTAGCCCTGCGGTGTAGGGCATCCGGGGTTCGGCGAACAGTTCGCGCACCGACGCCGACTCCACCACCCGGCCCGCGTACATCACCACCACGCGGTCGGCCAGCGTCGCGGCGATGCCCATGTCGTGGGTGATCATCACGACGCCGGCGCCGGTGAGGTCGCGGGCCTTGCGCAGCAGGTTCAGGATCTGCGCCTGCACGGTCACGTCGAGGGCGGTGGTCGGTTCGTCGCAGATGATCAGCGCGGGGTCGTTGGCGATGGCGATGGCGATCACGACGCGCTGGCGCATGCCGCCGGAGAACTCGTGGGGAAAGGCCTTGGCGCGCACCGCCGGATCGGGTATCCCGACCAGGTCGAGCAGGTCGACAGCCCGCTGCGCGGCATCCTTCTTGCTGCTCGCCCGGCCGTGGACGAGCAGCGCCTCGGCGATCTGGTCACCGACCCGGTACACCGGTGTCAACGCGGACAGCGGGTCCTGGAACACCATGCTGACCGTCTTCCCGCGCAGCGCCGACAGCTCCTTGTCACCCATGCCCAGCAACTCGCGGCCCTGCACACGGATGGAGCCGGTGACGCGCGCGTGCTCGGGCAGCAGACCCATCACGGCGAGGGACGCCACCGACTTACCCGAACCCGACTCACCCACGATGGCCAGCACCTCGCCGTCGGAGACGCCGTAGCTGACACCACGCACCGCCTCGACGCGGCCCTCCTCGCTGGGAAAGCTGACCCGCAGGTTCTCGATCTCGAGCAGCGGTTGCCCGGTCACCGCTTCGCCTTCGTCTTCCGCTTGCGGGACCGGGCGCGCGTCGAGCTGGGGTCGACCGCGTCGCGCAGACCGTCGCCCACCAGGTTCGCGGACAGCACGGTGATCACCAGCAGTCCGCCCGCGAACAGGAACAGCCACGGGTAGGTGAGCGCGGATTCGGTGCCGTCGGCAATCAGCGACCCGAGGGAGATGTCCGGCTTCTGGACGCCGAACCCGAGGAAACTGAGCCCGGTCTCGGCGAGGATCGCGGCACCGACGTTCAGGGTCGCGTCGATGATCAGAATCGACGCGATGTTCGGAACGATGTGGCTGGTGATGATCTTGTGGGTGGGGGCACCCATGTACCGGGCCGCCTGGACGAATTCCCGCTCGCGCAGGCTGAGCGTCATCCCCCGGACCATCCGGGCGGTGATCATCCAGCCGAACACCGCCAGCAGCAGGATCAGCAGGGCGATCGAGCTCGAGGACTTCAGCCGCGGAGTGAACACGGCGATGATGATGAAGCTGGGAACGACGAGCAGCAGATCGACCAGCCACATGATCACCCGATCGGGCCAGCCGCCGACGTACCCTGCCAGCGCACCGACGAGCGCCGCGATGGCGGTGGAGAAGATCGCGACGCAGATTCCGATGATCAGCGACTTCTGCAGCCCGCGCAACGTCTGGGCGAGAACGTCCTGGCCGATCTGGTTGGTGCCGAACGGATGTTCGGCGCTCGGCGGCTGCAGCAGCGCGGTGTAGTCGAGTTGCTGATAGTCGTAGGGGAGCAGGTACGGCCCGACGAAACTGCCCACGAACAACAGCACCAGGACGCACACCCCGGCGATGGCGGGCTTGTTCCGGAGAAACCGCCGCCACAGCAGGGTCCGGCGACCGACGGCCGACACCGCCGCATCGGTGGACGCGATCTGGATCTCGGTCACCCGACACGCACCCTCGGGTCGAGCGCCGCGTACACCACGTCCGACAGCAGGCCCGACAACAGCACGATCAGCCCGGTGAACGATGTGATCGCCACGACGATGTTGGTGTCCTGATTGTCGATGCCGATCACGATCCACTCGCCGATACCGTGCCAGCCGAAGATCGTCTCGGTGAACGTGGCGCCGACGACCAGCGCCCCGAATCCGTAGGCGAACAGCGTCGCCATCGGGATCAGCGCCGTCCGGAGACCGTGCTTGAGCAGTGCCGCCCGCCGGGTCAGTCCCTTCGCCCGCGCGGTCCGGATGAAGTCGCTGCCCAGAACGTCGAGCATCGCGTTGCGCTGGTACCGGCTGTAGCCGGCGATGCTGCCCAACGCCAGCGCGATGGTCGGCAGCACCAGATGCTGCACCCGGTCGACGAACTGCGGCCAGAACCCGGTGATCGTGCTGGCCGAGGATTCGCCGGTGTACAGGAAGATCTGGCTTCCGGTGGCCGAGTTGATCTGGAGAGCACCGTATTTCAGCAGGGTCGCGACGAGGAACACGGGCGCGCTGAGGATCAGCAGCGACAGGACGGTGGTGAAATAGTCGCTGAACTTGTACTGCCGAATTGCACCGGCGGCGCCGATCAGCACACCCAGCACCGCTCCGATCACGGAACCGAGGATCAGCAACCGCATGCTCACCAGGATCCGGCGACCCAACTCGTCCGACACCGGCTGACCCGTGATGGTGGTGCCGAAGTCGCCGTGGACCACGCCGCCCAGCCAGTTCGCGTACCGCACCGGGATCGGGTCGTCCAGATGCAGTTCGGCGGCCTTCGCGTCGATCACCGATTGGGGTGGCCGGGGGTTGCGCTGCTCCAGGCTGTCGAGCGGACGGAATGTGAGCGAGGCGAGGCTGAACGTCAGGAACGACGCCAGCAGCAACAGCACCACGTAATTGAGCGCTCGTCGTAGCAGGAAGCCGGCCATCCGTCCCCCTCGCAACTAGGGCTCAGGCTTGAAATTATAGGAGCGTGGCGTCGGACGTCAGCTCGACTCGGCGAAACCGGCGCCGGGTCGGAGATCGCCGCCAGGCACGTCGCGTCCCCGCTTGTTAGCGTGGCGGGGTGATACTTCGTGCCGGGTCCGCCGAACCGCTGACGAGGCGCACGGCACACCTCACGACGTACGAGGAGCACGCGGTGACCGTCCCGCGCTCCGGCGATCGGGCGCTGGTCGCGGTGCCGCGCGGGGTGACGCCGTCCGCGGTCGCGTGCTACCTGCACGGGCGTACGGGTGACGAGAGGTCGATCGACGATCGCGCGGCCCTGCGGGACGGCCTGCTGGACGCCGGTTACCTGGTCGCCAGCCCGTACCTGCACGGCGACCAGTGGGGAAACCGGCTGGCGCAGGACGCCGTGGTCGCACTGGACGAGTGGGTGTCCCGTCGGTGGCCGGTAACAGCCCGATTCCTCATCGGCGAATCGATGGGCGGCAACGCCGCCGCCAACGCAGTTCGCCTGCGGGAGGTCGCGTGGGACGGCGCGGTGTTCATCGCTCCGTCCCTGTCGCTCCGCGCGGTGTGGGACCGGGGCGAACACGGACGCGACACCGTGCGGGACGCCTTCCGCGTGTCCGCGGACGGGCACGACCTCGAACCGAAGACGGAGCACTGGGACGCTGTCCGGCACGAGCCGGGAGACTATGTCGGAGTGCCGATTCGGGTGTACGCGTCGCGGGAGGACGAGGTGGCGAACATTGCCGGCGTCACGGGACCGTGGGTCGAGATGCTCCGCCGCGGCTCGGACGCCGTCGAGTTCGTCGAGGTGAGCGGACCGCACGTCTCGGAAGACCACTTCCGCACCGCGGAGGTCGTGCAGTTCTTCGAGACGATCCGGTGAACACGGGGAGGCCTTCTCGGCGAAGGCCTCCCCACGTGTTCAGGCCTCGGTGCGGTGCGTGGTGTCCAGGTGGAAGATGTTGGTGAAGAAGTCCTTGACGGCCTGGATCTTCTCGTTGGTCAGCTCGATGGCGTGGCGACGCGATTCTTCGAGCGCGGTGGACATGGCGGCTTCCTTTCGTCGAGGGGGCACAGCATGGCGATCGACAGTCTGCCTCACGATGCTGACGTCCGCATGACGAACAGGTGTCCTCCGTGCAACTCGAACAGCAAGCGGGGGAGCACCTTCGGCTAACCTGGCACGATGACGACGAGCAGCGCAGACGGCCGGGTCGCGATCACCTACTGCACCCAGTGCCAGTGGCTGTTGCGGGCAGCGTGGATGGCGCAGGAACTACTCGGCACGTTCGGGCAGGACCTCGGCGAGGTCGCGCTCGTCCCCGGCACCGGCGGGATCTTCCGCATCACCGTCGACGACGAACTGATCTGGGACCGCAAGGAGCAGGGCGGCTTCCCCGACATCACCGTGCTCAAGCAATTGGTCCGGGACCGGGTGGCGCCCGACCGCCACCTCGGGCACAGCGACCGCAAGAGTCCCTAGGTCAGATTCCGACCGCGCGCTCGAGGGCGCGCAGTTCGTGCCCCAGCCGGGCGGGGATCGACTTCAGGTCGGGCACCGCGCTGCGGCAGCCGGTGACCCCGAACGAGATGATGTCGTCGTTGCTGGTGCAGGTGATGTTCAGGCCCTGGCCGTCGACGGGTACCGACAGCGGGTAGATGGCATCGAGCCGCGCCCCGTTCCAGTACAGCGGCGAGCTGGGACCCGGAACGTTGGAGATGATGAGGTTGAACGGCGGGCGCACCCGCGAGTTGTGCCCGAACAGCATGCTCGCGCCGATCGGTGCCGCGCCGAGAGCGCTCATCGCGAGGATCTGCGTCGCACTCATCGTCTCGTACGCCTCCTTGCCCTCGCGCATCGACGTCCGGATGGTGTCGAGGCGATCCGCCGGGTCGGGGAGGTGGGTGCCGAGGTTGCACATGAGCACCCCGATGTTGTTGCCGTTCGACGCCTCGCGCTGACTCTTCAGCGAAACCGGCACCATCGCGATCAGCGGCTCGGCGGGCAGGGCGTTCTGATCCTCGAGATAGCTGCGGAGTGATCCCGAGGACATCGCGAGCACGACGTCGTTGATGGTGGTGTCGGACAGCTTGGCGACGAGCCGGAGACGTTCGAGCGGCCACGACTGCGCCGCGAACTGGCGGGCACCGGTGATCGGCACGTTGAACGGGGTCTTGGGTGCGGACAGGGCGAGCGGGCCGCCCTGGTCGCGGAAGGCGCGGGACACGGTGCCGGCGAGCGCGGGCACGAGCCCGGCGACCTCACCGACGGTGTCGCGGGCGGCGCGGAACGTGGAACCGGCCAGTCCCGACAGGCTGAACGCCTTCGACGGCGTCCGCTGCGGCCGCGGTCCCCGCGGCTGCCACGGGGCCGGCACGTCCCGGTCCTCGGAGTTCTCGCTGAGCGCGTTGCGCAGCATCTTCATCGCGGTGACGCCGTCGGCGACCGCGTGGTGGATCTTGGTGTAGACGGCGAACCGTCCGTCGCTCAGCCCCTCGATCAGGTGCATCTCCCACAGCGGGCGGCTGCGGTCGAGCAGCGATCCGTGCAGCCGTGAGCACAGTGCCATCAGCTCGGCCTCGCCCCCGGGGGCGGGCAGCGCGTCGTGCCGGATGTGGTGACCGAGGTCGATGTCGTCGACGGTCTCCCAGCTCCACTGACCGAGCGTCGAGAAGGACCGGTGGGCTCGCTTGGCGAGCCGGGGCGTGACGATCCCGTCGCCGTCGGCGAGCGCGCGGTCGAGCATCGCGCGCATGTCGTAGGTGTCGGCGCCTTCCGGGAGCTGGAAGATCTCTACGCCGCCGACATGCATCGGGTGCTCACGGGACTCTCCGAGAAGGAACATCGAGTCGAGAGGGGACATGGGGAGCGGCATCTAGGGCCCTTTCCATCCCGTAGACGACTTCCCGGATCGCGGGAGGGCTCGTCTGTGGTCTGAGGTAACGGGAGATGGTGACGTTCCGTTTGTCAGGGACCACCACCGGATAACTAATTGATATGGGACGGGTCACGAAAGAGTGACGCTCGTATTTCTACAGGTTTCGCGTGAGCCATGCCACTAGACAAGCGTCCAGTTTGGATGGTGTCATTCGGGTGGAGTACACCGAACGTGAACTCCGTGTGAACATCCGAATTTTGTGCACTCAGTGCGGAATTCGCGAATCCGGGCCTGCATAGGGTCGAAAGTCCCTACTCGGTAAGAATTGTGGCATGAACAAGCCATGGGCGGTTGTCAAGCACGTGCCGTTCGAAGGACCGGCGCTTGTCGGTACCTTGCTGGCGGAGCGGGGAATTCGGTACACCGAGTACCCCATGTACCGGGCGTCGGAGCTCCCGGCCCTTCACGACGTCGGCGGCCTCGTAGTGATGGGCGGTCCGATGGGCGCACTCGACGACGTTACCCACCCGCAACTTCCGCGAGAGCGAAACTTCATCAAAGAAATTGTGGACGCCGGACTTCCAATGCTGGGAATCTGCCTCGGCGCGCAGCTTCTCGCCGCCTCGTTCGGCAGCGCGATCCGCCGGGGGCCGACCCCGGAGAACGGTGCCGGGACGGTCACGGTGTCCGAGGACGGGACGCGCGATCCCGTCTTCGGTTCGGCCGGCGCCGAGGTGCCCGTCGTCCACTGGCACGGCGACACCTTCGACCTCCCCGCCGGCGCGGTCGGGCTGGCGAGCAGCCACCTCTACGAGAATCAGGCGTTCGCGATCGGCCGCCGGGCGTACGGGTTGCAGTTCCACGTCGAACTGACCCGCGCGCAGCTGCCGGTGATACACGCCCACATGCCGCCGGGCACCGCGCCGTCGGGGGAACACCTGGACGACGTGGAAGCGGCCGGACGGATCATGATCGGCTCGTTCCTCGACCTCGCCGACAGCTGAGAGGATCGGGCAAGCGGTCGCCGATGAGTTTTGCGCACCGCCGCGGTCTGTACCGATGATCTTCCGCACTGGGCGGAACCCGAGAAGGAGAATCACATGTCCCGGATGCTCTTCGTGAACCTGCCGATCAAGAACCTCGACGCGACCAAGACGTTCTTCGCCGGACTCGACTTCGAGTTCAACTCAACGTTCAGCGACGACTCCTGCACCGCCATGGTGATCAACGAGCACACGTCCGTGATGCTCCTCGTCGAGTCCCGGTTCAAGGACTTCATCGAGGGCGGCATCTGCGACACCTCCAAGTCCGTCGAGGCCCTCATGTGTATCTCCGCCGACAGCCGCGAAGAGGTCGACCGCCTCGTCGACAAGGCCCTCGCCTCCGGCGGGACGTCGTGGGGCAAGCTCCAGGACGAAGGCTTCATGTACGGACGCGCGTTCCGCGACCTGGACGGTCACGTCTGGGAGGTCATGTGGATGGATCCGGCCGCCGTGCCGGCGTAGGGATCAGGCGGGCGGGGTCTCCGCTAGTCCGAACTTCTCGAACAGATCGACGTCGAAGAAGCAGACGACATGGGAGACCCCGTCAGCCGTGACGTCCAGGACGTGGAGCTGGAACGGACGGTGGACGCCGTCCTCCCCGCGCATGTACAGGCCGAGGGCCGGCTGTCCGTTGGCCGCCGTGGGCAGCAGGCGCATGTCGCCCGGCCCCTTGGCCGGACAGTTTCCGCTGATCAGGGTGCCGATCGAGGCGCCCCCGCGATACCAGCCGTCGAACGGGGGCATTTCCCAGACGGCGTCCTTGGTGAACAGTTCGACGATCGCGTCGATGTCGTAGTCCTCGAACGCGGCGACGTAGCGGTCGAGGAGGTCGCGCTCCTCGGGTGATTCCGGTTCCACGAGAGTGTCGGCCGTCGGCGTGGCCAGTTCGAGTTGCGCACGTGCACGCTGCAGCAGGCTGTTGACCGCCGTCGTGGTGGTACCGAGAGCCGCCGCGACCTCCGACGCCTTCCACTGCAACACGTCGCGGAGGACGAGAACCGCACGCTGCCGTGCAGGAAGATGCTGAAGGGCGGCGATAAACGCCAGCCGCACCGACTCGCGCGACGTCACGACGGTGGCGGGATCGTTCGCGTCGTCGTCGATGAGGCGGTTGGGGAGCGGTCCGAGCCACGGCACCTCGTGTCGTTCGACGAGGTCGGCGGTCGGGTCGGAGTCGGGCGCGCCCAGCCCACTCGGCAGCGGACGCTTGGATTTACTCTGCAGGGCCGTCAGGCACGTGTTGGTGGCGATCTTGTACAGCCACGTCCGCAGCGAGGCCTGCTGCTGGTAGCCGTCGTACCCCCGCCAGGCCCGGATGAAGGTCTCCTGCATCTGGTCTTCGGCGTCGTGAAGTGAGCCCATCATGCGATAACAATGGGCGAGCAACTCGCGCCGGTAAGGGTCGGCGAGTGCGAGGAAATCCCCGTCGAGCGACTGCGCAGCCGTCATGGTTGGAGCTTACTGCGGCCGTCCGACAGATGTCGGGCCCTCGCGCCCGCCGACGCGGCGTTCAGCCCCAGTTCACCATCGGCTGCCCCGTCTCGAGCAGCGTCTTCATTCCGCTCAGCACCTCGTTCCAGCCGCCGCCCGCGCCCTCGGACTCCCGCTTGCCCGCGACCATCTCGGCCAGACCCGGTGCGTTGGTGAGGTCGTGTGTGACAGTCAGTTTCACCACTCCGGGCCGGCTCGACTGCACGATCTCGTAGGTCAGGGTGGTGAACCCCTCCACGTTGTCGGCGTCCATCAGCATCCGCCACGTCTGCACCAGCTTCTTCGGCGGATCGGATTCGATCACCTCGCCGTCGACGATCACGTCCGGCACGCCCGGGTATTCCTTCATCGCGTCGTCCGCGCGCGATCGGAACGCACCGCCCGCGCGGAGGTCGTAGTCGACGAGGCCGCCGTATCCGTACTGCTGCGACCACTCGGGTTTGGTGATGGCGTCCCAGACGGCCTCCGGTGTCGCCTTGATATAGACCGCGTAGATCTGGAATGCGTCGGCGGTAGTCATTTCTCTTCCTCCAGTTCGGCTTTCAGCTGAGCGAGCGCACTGGTGTGACGCTCGGTGTATTTGTCGATCCACCGGTTGTGGATCAGCTGTATCGGCACAGGATTGAGATAGTGAAGTTTTTCCCGGCCGGCGCGGCGCGTGACGACGAGTCCCGCGTCTTCGAGTACACGCAGATGCTTCATGACCCCGAATCGCGTCATCTCGACCTGCGACTCGAGTTCGGTGAGCGTCTGACCATCCTGGGCGAACAATCGGTCGAGTATCAGGCGGCGGGTCGAATCGGCCAGCGCCTTGAAGACGTGATCGTCGTCCATGAATCGACAATAGGTGACCATTTAGTCACATGTCAACGCCCGTGAGGCGGTTAACAAGTACTCACAGGGGGAAGTTCTCGCCCGGTTCATGCGCCCGCCACGGTGCGTCCACGAAGCAGGGCAACGCGGTACCTACCGTCCGGAGGTCCCGGTTCGTCACCATGGAGGTTTCAGACAGTGTCCACTGCACCACTCAACCGCCGCGGATTCCTCGGTCGCACCGCGCTCACCGGCCTCGGTGTGGCACTCGCCGGAAGCGTCGAAGCCCTCGTCCGGCCGGCGTTCGCGTCCGCAGCACCGGGACAGGCGATCGGCTACGGACCGCTCGTGCCGGACCCGAACCGCATTCTCTCGCTCCCGGTGGGTTTTTCGTACACCGTCGTCGCCCGGTCGGGTGAGACGCAGTTGGACGGTGGCGTACCGGTGCCGAGCGATCCCGACGCCATCGGGGTGTTCGCGCGACCCGGCGGTTCCACACTCGTCACCAATCACGAGATCGGCAGCGACGAACCGTTCGGCGTGCCCGCTCTCGACGGACTGACGTACGACACGGGCGCGCGCGGCGGCACGACCACGACCGCGGTCGGCGCCGACGGGGCACGGCAGGGCCAGTACGTCAGCGTCGCGGGCACCGTGAACAACTGCGCGGGCGGCATCACCCCGTGGGGAACGTGGTTGACCTGCGAGGAGACGGAGGCGCGGGCGGGGGAGGACGGGTTCCTGCTCGACCACGGTTACGTCTTCGAGGTGGACCCGGCGAGCCAGGACGCGAACAAGGGTAAAAGTCCTGTGCCGCTGAAGTTCCTGGGCCGGTACGCGCACGAGGCCGTGGCGGTGGATCCGGCGTCGAGCACCATCTACCTCACGGAGGACGCGTCCGGGCCGAACGGACTGTACTACCGGTGGACGCCGCCGCAGGGTTTCCGGGGCCGGCCGAACGCGCTGCGTGAACTCGCGCAGTCTCCGGGCGGCGACACCGCGGGCGCTCTCCAAGCGATGGCGTGCTTCCAGGGCGGAACCCACGTCCCCGACCTGTCGCAGGCCACCGAGCCGGGAACCGTGTACACCGTGCAGTGGGTAGGTGTGCCGGACCGTGACGCGACGAGCACGTCGGTGCGCGAGCAGTTCGGGAACGACGTCGTCACCCGGAGCCGCAAGCTGGAGGGACAGTGGTGGGGCGACGGCGGCGCCTACTTCGTCGCCAGCTACGCGCGGACCAGCGACGGCAGCGTCGCCGAGCACGACGGCCAGGTGTGGTTCTACGACCCGGCGAAGCAGACCGTCACGCTGAAGACCCTGTTCGGCGTCAATCCCGATCCCTCTGTCGACACCGGAAACTACGACGGGCCCGACAACATCACCGTCTCACCGTACGGCGGCGTGATCCTCGCGGAGGACGGCGAGGGAATCAGCCACCTCGTGGGCGTCACGGCGGAGGGCGAGCCGTTCGCGATGGCTCGGAACGAGTTGAACGACAGCGAGTTCTGCGGTCCGGCATTCAGTGCGGACGGGCGGACCCTGTTCGCGAACATCCAGTCGCCGGGCCTGACGCTGGCGATCACGGGTCCGTGGCACCGTCCCCTGCCGTGAGTACTTGTTAACTACGGGCGGTTAACAAGTACTCACGGGCCGGAGGCATAGACCCACCCGCGGAGCGCGAGGAACCGCAGCCCGCCGACGACGGCGCTGACGGCGATGACGAGCGCGACCTGCGCCGGGCCGTCGGCGCCGGGGAAGAGCATGTGCAGGAGTGCGAGCGCGAGTGAGCTGACGGCCAGGCCGATCAGCGCGAGGGTCCCGCCCTCCCACTGTGCGACGAACCAGCGGACGCGGTCCACGGCACGGAAGGTGAGCCGTCGGTGGAGTTCGTTGGCCAACATCGAACTGGTCACCACGCCGACCAGGTTGGCGACGAACGACCCGTACATGTCGAGGGTGAAGAACGCGAGAGCGTAGAGCACATTGCTCGACGTGCCCACCAGCGTGAACCGGGTCAATTGAGCGAACACGCCGCCGGCCCGCCCACGTAGAGGGGGATACGTGGGCGGGCCGACGGTGTCGTGGAACTGAACGATCATCTCATTCAGCGGATGAGGGCACCGTTGCCGGTGTCCGTCACGTGGCCGCCGCCGAGGACGCCGGCCACTTGCTCTTCGCTCAGTCCCAGCTCGCGCAGGCGATCCCAGACCGCGTCGAATTCGACGAGCTTGGCGTTGAGATCGTTGCGCAGGCGGTTGACCTCGTCGCGGATCTTCTCCGCTTCGTCGATCGCTTCCAGCGTCTGCTCCGGCTGGGGCAGAAGCATGGACAGGAGACGGTCCCGGGCGTCGGCGCTCAACCCCGCGAAGGGCTGACGCTGATCGGCGGGGGCCTCGTGCCTGCCGCCGCGCACGTCGGACGACTGGATCGGCGCCGTGTCGGGCTCGAGTGCGTACTCCGGAACGGGGGCGTACTCGGGTTCCTGGACGGGCTCCTGCTCGCTCGACAGGTCGATGGTGCGACGCAGCGGGCGGTTGGGCAGCAGGATGACGGCGATCAGGGTGATGACGGCGACGGCGGCGGCGATGAGGAAGATCCGGCCGGTCGCGTCTCCGTATGCGGCGCGGATGACACCCTGCACCGGAGCGGGCATGGACGTCAGGTCCAGGCTTCCGCCGCCGCTGCTCGACCCGGTGGGGATGCCGAGCTTCGCGAAACCGTCGGCCGACAGGTCGGCGACGCGGGTGGCCAGCACCGATCCGAGAACCGAGACGCCGATCGCGCCACCGAAGGTCCGGAAGAAGGCGACCGAGCTGGATGCCGCACCGATGTTCTGGACGCTGACGGTGTTCTGCACCGCGAGGACCAGGTTCTGCATCAGCATGCCCATGCCGAGACCGATGATCGCGATGTATGCGCCGACGAGGGTCAGGCTGGTCTCGTGATCGATGGTGCCGAGCAATCCGAAGCCGACGATCATCAGGACGGCGCCGCCGACGACGAACGGCTTCCACTTGCCGAAGCGAGTGATGAGCTGTCCGGATCCGACCGTGCCGAGGAGCATGCCGGCGACCATCGGGATGGTGAGCACTCCGGCCATGGTCGGGGTGTAGCCACGCGAGGTCTGGAAGTACTGGCCGAGGAACGTGGTGGAACCGAACATTCCGACACCGACCGCGACGGACGCGATGATGGCGAGTCCGGTGGTCTTCTCCGTGACGATCTTGAGCGGGATGATCGGTGACTTGGCCTTGGCTTCGACGAGGATCGTCGCGGCCAGCAGGAGTACACCCGATCCGACGTACATGACCGTCTCACGGGAGAACCACTCGTAGTAGCCCGCCTTGCCGGCGAACGAGACCCAGATCAGCAGGATGGACACACCGGCGGTCAGCAGCAGGGCGCCGAGCCAGTCGATGGAGACGTCGTCCTTCTTCTCGGTCGCGAGGTGCAGCGTGCGCTGCAGCAGGAACAGTGCGATGACGGCGAGCGGCACGCACACGAAGAAGCACCAGCGCCAGCCGAGGGGGCTGTCGACGATGACGCCGCCGAGGATCGGACCACCCGACATCGACACGGCCATGACGGCACCCATGTAACCGGAGTAGCGGCCGCGCTCACGGGGAGCGACGATGGTGCCGATGATGGCGACGACGAGGGCCGTCAGGCCACCCATGCCGATGCCCTGGATGACGCGCGCGGTCAGCAGGATCGGCACGTTGTGCGCGAAGCCGGCGATCACCGAACCGATGACGAAGATGACGATCGCACTCTGGACGAGGACCTTCTTGTTGAACAGGTCCGCGAGCTTGCCCCAGATGGGGGTGGAGGCGGCGTTGGCGAGCAACGCGCTGGTGATGACCCAGGCGTACGCGGTCTGCGTGCCCTTCAGGTCACCGATGATCGTCGGGAGGGCGGTGGCGACGATCGTGCTGCTCAGCAGCGCGGTGAACAGTGCCGCGAGCAGGCCCGTGAGGGCTTCGAGGATTTGGCGGTGCGTCATGGCCGTCGTTTCTTCAACCGGCGGCCGAGTCTGTGTTTCGGTCATACGCTTTGTGTTCCAATCGGGTTCGAGCTCGTGACGATCCGGTGTTCTGGATCGAAGAGTGTTTCCTTCAGGTGCCGGATGGACTCGAGGGCAATCGTTGCCTCGGTCTCGTTCCATCCGGTCATCAACTTCTGCATTCGTGCGGCTCGCTGTGTTCTCACGTGCTTGACGTACGCCATTCCCTCCGGCGACACGCGTATTCGGAATGCGCGTCCGTCGGCGGGATCCGAGTGCCGGGTGACGTAGCCGACGTCCACCAGATCGGTGATCTGGCGACTGAGTGAGGACTGGCTGACACACAGCTCGGTGGCGAGTTCGTTCTGCCGGCATTCCCCCCGAGCCGCGAGAACGAGGAGGACCCCCGTCAATGCGCGCGGGATGTGACCGTCGCCTTCCGACACCAGGGCGTCGCGAAGCACGCGGCCGAAGAGGAAGACCTCGTCGATGAGCGCTTCGGTGGTGCCGAGAGATACGGACGACACGGTAGGCACTGACGAGACGGACATGGCAACCCCTGAAGGACGACTTACTTGATGCAAGCAACTATATACATCGTTAGCGCAAGCAAGTAAGTCAATTCGGTGTCTGATGCATCACAAAACGAAGTGAACTATTATCTGCGTATGAATGCAGATATGCGCTCTTGCCGGCGTCGGCTCGACGAAGACCAGGTCGGGCTGGTAGTCGAGGTCTTCCGCATGCTCGCCGACGCGACCCGGGTGCAGGTGCTCTGGCAACTCGTGGGAGGCGAGCTGTCGGTGAACGAGCTGGCCGAACGGGTGGGAAAGCCGGCGCCGTCCGTCTCGCAGCACCTCGCGAAGCTCCGGATGGCGCGGCTCGTGCACACACGGAGGGAGGGAACGTCCATCTATTACAGCGTCGCCAACGAGCACGTCCAGCAGCTGGTCACCGACGCCGTGTTCAATGCCGAGCACGCGGGCCCCGGCATCCCGGGGCATCACCGTGCCACCGGCGACCTGCAGGTCATCCATGAGGACGCGGATCTCGCCGCGGAGGGAGGCGGGTCGTGAACGGCCACGGACATTCCCATGGGCACGGCCACGGACACGGACATTCGGGTGGCGTCCGCGGGATGATCCGCGAGATCTTCGCCCCGCACAGCCACGACTCGGCGGACAGCGTCGACGACGCACTCGAGGCGAGCGAGATCGGGATCCGGGCGGTGAAGATCAGCCTGGTGGTGCTGGGCGTCACCGCCCTGGCGCAGGTGATCGCGGTGGCGCTGTCCGGTTCCGTCGCGCTCGCCGCCGACACCGTGCACAACTTCTCCGACGCGCTGACAGCGGTCCCGCTGTGGATCGCGTTCGCCCTCGGACGGCGGGCAGCCACCCGGCGATTCACGTACGGATACGGCCGGGCCGAAGACCTCGCCGGCCTGTTCGTCGTGGCGATGATCGCGTTGTCCGCGGTCGTCGCGGGTGTCGAGGCGACCCGCCGCCTCCTCGATCCCGTGCCGATCCACCACCTCGGGTGGGTGGCCCTCGCCGGTGTCATCGGTTTCGCCGGCAACGAATGGGTGGCGCTGTACCGCATCCGGGTCGGCAGGCGGATCGGCTCCGCCGCGCTCGTCGCCGACGGTCTGCACGCACGGACCGACGGATTCACCTCCCTCGCCGTGGTATTGGGCGTCGGCGGTGTAGCGGTCGGGATTCCGCTCGCCGACCCGGTGGTGGGCCTGGTCATCACGGCCGCGATCCTGCTCGTGTTACGGACCGCCGCACGCGACGTGTTCCGGCGGCTGATGGACGGCGTCGACCCGGAACTCGTCGACGCCGCCGAACGGGCCCTCGCCGCCGAACCGGGGGTCGTCGGGGTACGGAGCGTGAAGATGCGGTGGATCGGGCACCACCTGCATGCCGACGCCGAACTCGACGTCGACCCTTCGACCAGCCTGCGCGACGCGCACCGCGTGGCGCACACCGCCGAACACACACTCACGTACGCCGTTCCGAAGCTGAGTACCGCCCTCATCCACGCCTACCCGGCGCACGACGCGGAGACGGCCGGTCAGACGGCGTGACTCGCCGTCACCGCGGGTCGGGGCCGGTGGCGACCGGGCGGCCGGGATCGGACGACCACTGCGACCAGGACCCCGGATACAGGGCGGCGTCGACGCCGGCGAGCGCGAGTGCCGCAACCTGGTGGGCTGCCGTCACACCCGATCCGCAGTAGACGCCGACGGGACGTCCGGGTTTTGCGCCGACCGCGGCGAACCGTTCGCGCAGTGCCTCGGCAGGCGCGAACCGTCCGTCGGGCCCGAGATTCTCGGACGTGGGGGCACTGCGGGCACCGGGAATGTGCCCGGCGCGGGGATCGACGGGTTCGGTCTCGCCCGAGTACCGCTCGGCGGCACGGGCATCGAGAAGGCGACCGTGGGCGGCGAGTTCGGCGGCCTCGTCCGCGGTCAGCGTCGGCAGGTGGCCCGCGGTGAGCACGACGTCACCGGGCAGTCGTGGGTGCTCGTCTCCGGATCGGACGGGGTGGCCCGCCGACGTCCACGCGCCGAGGCCACCGTCGAGCATCGTCACGTCGGCAACTCCGGCCCAGCGCAGCAGCCACCACGCCCGCGCGGCGGCAAGGTTCCCCGTGGCGTCGTAGACCACGACCGGGCTGCCGGCCCGGACACCCCACCGGCGCGCGGCGTGCTGGAGGTCCGTCACCGTCGGCAGCGGATGCCGGCCCAGTTCCGGGGATCCCGGGGCGGCCAGTTCGGTGTCCAGATCGACGAACACGGCACCGGGAATGTGCGCGTCGAGGTAGTGCTGCCTGCCTTCGGTGTCGCCGAGCGCCCACCGCACGTCGAGAAGGACAGGCGGAGCGTCGCTGCTCAGCGGTTCCGCCAACTCGTCGATCGTCACCACAGGGCTCATCGCACCACTGTCGCACAACGAAGGTTCGGTGTGCCGCGCACACGAGAACCTGCACTCTGACACTGATGACGGGACGGCGGACGACGGCGCTGCTGCTTGCGGCCGCGGTGTTCGGGTTGGCCGACTCCTCGAGCCCAGAGCTGCGGCGCGTCGATCGAGTTCTCGAAACGGCACAAATGGGACGGTCGTGCCTGACGCAACAAGGGAACACGGCCACACGTGTGGCGGACGGAAATTGGTCAACGATGACGAAATTCGCGCGGGGAAGTGGATTGGTACGCAGCGATATCGCGCGACGACGGTACCGAAATGATCCGAAAACTGGATGTGGAACCGGTTTCTCGTGGATGTTCGGAGCGTGAGGTCGGCTCATTCGCTGATTCACCGTGAGGTGGCTGGCGGATCAGAAGTTGTTGCTACTCGCGGGTATTCGCGCGGACGTGGTGAAGATCGCCACAGAGTGAGCATGAGACTGGCCGGTCTGCAATCATCATCACGGCAACAACACCACATGAACACCACATGCAAGTTCCGAATCCCGAGAGCTTGATCCGGAGGCGAAGCAAAGATGGCGTCCAGTTCGACCGTTCGTAGCGCGGTGGACGCACAGGCCTCGAACCCGGTTCCCCACGTGGTCGGAGACGCACACGGCGTCGTTCGCCGTCGCTGGCAGACCGCCTATATCCGGCGCCTTGCGGTTACCGACGCGCTGGTCGTGACGGCCGCGGTCGCCACGGCACAGTGGTGGAGATTCGGGGGCTCCGATGCCCAGGTGCACTCGCAGTCCCTCGACAACGTCAGCTACACACTCATTTCCATAGCCCTGATCGCCATGTGGCTGGGAATGCTCACCGTGTTTCACGCCCGCTCACCACGGGTCATCGGCAGCGGACCGGAGGAGTACCGGCGGATCGCGACAGCCACGATGCGCCTGTTCGGGATCATTGCCATCGCAGCGCTACTCGCTCGTCTCGATCTCGCCCGCCTCTACCTTGCGATCGCGCTTCCCACAGGGTTGGTCGGACTGCTGGTCAGCCGGTGGATGTGGCGTCGGGTGGTGTCGCACAAGAGGGCGCACGGACACTTCCGGACGTCCGTTCTCGCTGTCGGTGCCCACCATTCGGTGCGCAGCCTCGCCGAGTCCTTCGATCGCGGAACGGCGGACGGCTTTCTCGTGGTGGGAGCATGTATTCCGGGTCATCCCCGTCGATTCGACGAGCACATCACGGTGAGCGGCCGGGCCATCCCGGTGCTGGGTAGTGAAAACGATGTGGTGGAAGCGTTGCGCGAATCCGGCGCAGACACCGTGGCGGTCACGGCCACCGAGCATCTGGGACATCACGGGTTGCGGCAGATGGTGTGGGATCTCGAGAACCACGAGGTCGATCTGGTCGTCGCGCCGGGAATGATGGATGTCTCGGGGCCACGCCTGGAAATTCGGCCGGTGGCCGGTCTGCCGCTGATCCACGTCGAGAAGCCGAGCTACCACGGCGCGAGCAAGTTCGGGAAGACGTCGTTCGACATCGCTTTCGCCCTGTTCGCGCTCGTCCTGGTCACTCCGGTGATGCTCGCTGCAGCGGTGGCGGTCAAGCTGACCAGCAGGGGGCCGGTGTTCTACCGGTCCGAACGGATGGGCCTCGATGGGAAGCCGTTCCAGATGTTGAAGTTTCGCTCGATGGTGCAGAACGCCGACACGCAGGTGGCGTCGCTCATGGACCGCAACGAGGGTGCCGGGGTGCTGTTCAAACTGCGTGAGGATCCCCGTGTGACGCGGGTCGGACGAGTACTCCGCCGGTTCAGCATCGATGAACTGCCGCAGTTCATCAACGTGCTGCGACGGGAGATGAGTATCGTCGGTCCGCGTCCCCCGCTGCACCGGGAAGTGGAGGCGTACGACGGCGACGTTCACCGTCGGCTTCTGGTCAAACCGGGTGTCACCGGCCTGTGGCAGGTGAGTGGCCGTTCGGACCTGTCATGGGAGGAATCGGTGCGGCTCGACTTGTCGTACGTGGAGAATTGGTCGATGGTGGGCGACATGCTGATCATTGCGAAGACCCTGAGGGCTGTGGTGGCGAGTGACGGCGCGTACTGACATGCGGGTGTTGCTCGACGGGTACTGGTGGGTCGACGGACCGCCCTCCGGCCGACTTGTTCTGCGGGAGGCCATCGGTCAGTGGGCGCAGTCCTATCCGGGAGACGAGCTGTTTCTCGCAGTCCCCGCCGGCCGGGTCGACTCGGCGAGAGCGACTGTCCCGGACGGAGTCCGCGTCGTACCCACTCGCTCGCGAGTGCATCCCCTGATCAACAGCGTGGAACTGCCATTCGTCGCGCGCAAGATCGGCAACGTCGATGCGGTGCTGGCGCAGAACTTCTCCCCGGTGGGCTCGCCGTCCGTCGTGTACGTCCACGACGTGTTGTTCCAGTCCAATCCGGAATGGTTCACGCGAGTCGAACGCGCATACCTCTCCCTCATTCCGAGGCTCGCGCGTCGCGCGGGTTCGGTCGTCACGTCCTCCGGGGCGGAACGGGTGCGGATCCGTTCCCACAACCCGGAAATCGGGCGGGTCGCGACCTCCGGACTCGGCGTGGGACGGGGACTGCTCTCCGCCGAGCCGGTGCGACCGCCCGTTGTCTCGACCGTCGCCGAATTCGTTCTCACGGTGGGACGACTCAATGTACGCAAGAACGTCCAGCGCATCATCGACGCGGGTGTGGGCTCGGGGCTGATCACCCCGGAGTACCCCCTGGTCGTGGTCGGTGAAGCCTCCGGAAAGAACGCACCGATTCCACCGTCCACTCGCGCCGCTGTCGAGGACGGCAGCGTGATATTCACCGGGCGCCTGTCCGACGGCGAACTACGCTGGCTCTACGAGAATTGCGACTACTTCTGCTGCCTGTCGCTGGGCGAAGGGTTCGGGCTCCCGCCCGTGGAGGCGCGTGCCTTCGGTGCCCGTGTGCTCGTCAGCGACCTGGACGTGTTCCGCGAAACACTCGGAGCACACGCCGCTTACGTCGACCCACTCGACGTGGAGCGAATCGCGGCTGCCATGGCGGCGCTCGCGAAGGCCGGACCGGAGCATCCGCGACCGAGGGGTCCCCGGGAAGCGGCAGACAACGACTGGCCGGAAGTGATTCGAGTGCTGCGTGAAGAACTGCGTCATGTCTCCCACTCGATCGACGGTGCGACACGGTGACGGTGAACCTGCTCGGCAACGCGTATCTGCACCTGCGCGGCCGGGAACTTCCGGCGGACGTACCCGCGAAGGTCGTCGCGGGATTCGCGCTGCGCAAGGGAATCGAGGCGGCGCGCGGTCTGGTGCTGGGCGCACGTTATGCGGGCGCGTCCACCCTGCACTTCCGTGGACGGCGCGTGACGGTGACGGGTGCAGCGTTCCTGCGGGTAGGCAAGGGTGTCTGCCTCGGTGACGATGTCCGGGTCGAGGCATTCTCCCGGAACGGAATCGAACTCGGCGACAATGTCACCGTGGGCCGAGGCGCGACCATCGCGGCATCAGGGGTGATCGCGAATCCCGGGACCGGGGTCGTGATCGGCGCCGGGACTGCTGTGGGCATGTACAACACCGTCTGGGGTCAGGGCGGCGTCGTGATCGGACGCGACTGCCTTCTGGGGCCGAACGTGGTGATCGTCAGCGAGAACCACGTGTATTCCGACGAGGACATGCCCATCCGGTTTCAAGGCGAACAGAGACTGCCCGTGGCCGTCGGCGACGACTGCTGGCTCGGAGCAGGCGTGGTCGTCGTCGCCGGGGTCACCATCGGCGACGGTTCGGTTGTCGGCGCTGGGTCCGTGGTGACCGGCGACCTCCCCCCGGGAAGTGTGGCCGTCGGTTCACCTGCCCGGATAGTCGGGAGTAGGCGCGAAACGGGCGGGAAGACGGCATGAGTGAGGAACGCAGAGTTCGCGTCTCGGTGCTGGTGATCACGTACAACAGTGCTGCTGTGATCGGCCGGTGCCTCCAACCGCTGGCCGACGAACCCGATATCGAGATCGTCGTACTCGACAACAACTCCTACGACGCCACCCTCGACACGGTGGACCGCGTCGCGCCCCGCGCGCGGGTCGTCCGTAGTTCCGAAAATCTGGGGTTCGCGCGCGGAGTGAACGCGGCCGCGGCGCAGGCGTGCGGTGAGCATCTACTGCTGCTCAATCCCGATGCCCGCATCGACCCTGCCGACGTGCGCGCGCTCAGCCGGGTCCTCGACGACGGAGCAGGCATCGCCGCCCCTGTCCTGGAGAAGCCGGGCGATCGTCTCACCATCCGGGAGGGCGGTCGCCGTCCGGACCTGTGGCGCGTCTTCTGTCACTACTACGGCTTGTCGCGACTGTCCTCGACGTCGGGGGCTGTGGAAGGTCTCTACCTTCTGAAGCGGAATTCGTTCGTCAGCAGGGACGTCGACTGGGTTTCCGGGGCCTGTCTGATGACACACGCCGAGCTGTGGCGCGAACTGGGCGGGCTGACCACTCGCTGGTTCATGTATGCGGAGGATCTCGAATACTGCCTCCGTGTCCAGGATGCGGGCCACCGGATCGTCATGTCCGCCGAGGCGTCGGGTGTGCACACGATCGGCGAGAGCTCGGCGCCGTCGGGGGACCGCAGGCCGAACTCGGCATGGGTGGTCAATCTGTACGACCTGTACAAGTGGAGGATCTCTCGCTCGCGCATCCAGAATCTGTCGTGGAAGTTCGCGGTGAGTGGGGGATTGCTCGCTCGGTCGGCTGCGTATCGCGTACGCGCCGTGCAGGACCGGCCCCGGCGGCGGTCCTGGCTGGAAGAGTCCCGAAAGTTCTCCTGGTATGCGCGGGACCTCCTGCGGGTGCCGTCCAGCCCGCCGAAGGACGCCGAGCCCGGGGAGGTGATCGATCGTGAGCACGCCCGTACGTGACGCGGTGAACCGGTTGTCGCCGTCCGCCTGCCTCGTCCCCGGTGTTCTCGTCCTCGCGGTGCTCCTCCCGTCCCTGGTGGGAGTCACCGTCACGCTCGCGGTGCTCGCCGGCATCGCGATCTCGGTTCTGTGCAGCCGTCATCCGAGGATCGCGCTGACGCTGTGGCTCCTTGTCGTGTGCTTCGTCCCGTTCTGGTTCGGCGCCACCGATCCCTTCTACCTGTCTCCGACCGCTCTCATGTCGCTGCTGGTCCTCGGGGCGATGCTGCTCTTCAACCGGTGGGAGCCCAACAAGATCGACGTGTGCATCCTCGTCTTCTTCGCGTGCTGTGCGATTCTCGTCGTCGTCGGCTGGGCTCGTCCCGGCGACGTGACGAGCGCGTTGTCGCAGTGGTTGCTGTCGTTCCTGGTGGGGCGGCTGCTGGTTCAGCGTGTGGGCACCGAGTTCACGTATCGCGCCGTCGCGGTTCTCTTCACCGTCGTCGCGGTCTGTGCGGTGGCCGAATTCGTTCTGCGCTGGAACCCGTACTACGACCTGACGAATGCGACTGTGCAGTACCGGCTGTGGGGACATTCCCAGCTGCGCGGAGGAATCATCCGCTCGGAGTGGGCGTTCGGGCATTCCATCGCACTCGCCAATTCGGTCGCACTCGTGATCCCGATCGTGTTCGCCACGACCTTCCGGACGCGCGTCAAGGTCGTGTGTATCGCGCTGATGCTGGCAGCAGCTGTGGTGTCGTTCAGCCGCTCGGGCATGATCAGCGCCGCTTTCGCCGTGTTCCTGACACTGTTCTTCATGAAGGGCAGAAGCGATTCGCGGAGCGGGATGCTCGTTCTCGCGGGCGGTGTGGTCGGTGCGGCGCTGGCGAGTCCCTGGATCGTCGGCATCTTCGAACAGGCGGGTTCGGAAGCGGAGGACAGTGCCCAGTACCGCTCGAAACTGAACGGCCTGATCCCGACGATGAATCCGATGGGAATCGCGAACGGATACGTCGAATCGGACGGAGTTCCCTACTTCAGCGGGTTCAAATCGATCGACAGCACGTTCGTGCTGCTGGGTCTGAGCTTCGGCCTCTTCATCGCAGCGGCGGCGATCCTCGGAACGGTGTGGCTCGCAGTCCGTGTGATCAGCCGGACCGCGACGCCGCCGATGATCGGCGTGGCAGCCGTCGTGCCTGCCCTCTTCACGGTCGCACTGATCACCCAATTCGGTGCGCTCCTGTGGTTCTTCATCGGGATGGTCTCTCTCACCGGTGCGAGACGGCCGGAATCGGAACCGCGCCGCATCCGCCACGATCGACAATCGCAACTGACAGGGGCGGCCGCATGACGAAGGTACTCGTATTGTGGGCCGACACCAGATCGGCCAATTTCGGAGTGCAGGTGCTGGCTCGAGGCCTCGCCGAACTCGCGACCCGGGCATGGGGCCCCGAGACCGTCGTCGAGTTCCAGAACTACATGCCCGGCGACTCTCCCGTCTCGTTCACCACCCGATCGATCGCGCGAGATTTCGGCAGACGGAACGGTCCGATCAAGACGAAACTCCGCGAATACGACGTCATCCTCGATTCGGGTGCGGGAGACAGCTTCACCGACATCTACGGCCTGAAGCGCCACGCGTTCATGGTGTATGCCAGCAGGTCGGCCGCGAGACTGGGGATACCCCTCGCGATGGGGCCGCAGACGATAGGTCCGTTCACCACGGCAGCAGGACGGCGTGGCGGGAAATACTGCCTCGACAGAGCTTCGGTCGTGCAATCCCGCGACGACGTCAGTGCCGAGTACTCGGCGACGCTGGGCCGGCCCGTCGATGCGCGCGCGACGGACGTCGTATTCGCACTGCCGCGCGCCGAGGTCCCGAAGTCGCGGGACGTGGTGGTCAACGTGTCGGGTCTGTTGTGGTTCTCGGATCGGCACGGCGACTCCGCCGGTTACCGCAACTCCGTCCGCTCCCTGCTCGGCGAGTTGCGCTCGGCAGGACGTCAGGTCAGCCTGCTCGCACACGTCGTGGACGCGGTCAGCGTCGATGACGACGTGGCGGCCGTCCGGGAACTCGAAGCCGAGTTCCGCTCCGCATTGGAGGTCGTCGTTCCGCGCACGCTCGACGAAGTCAGGAGCACGGTGGGTTCGGCGGAGTGGGTGGTCGGCGCGCGGATGCACGCGTGCCTGAATGCGCTGTCGATGGGCACACCGGCCATTCCGTGGGCGTACTCGCGCAAATTCGCACCCCTGATGTCCGACCTCGGCTGGGATCTGAGTGTCGACCTCGCGCAGGAGCAGAACCCGGGCGAGACGACGGCCCAGGTCATCACGACGCGGAAGGGTTCCGACGTCGGCGACCAGTTGAAGGGCGTCCACGACCTCGCCGAGGAACGCCTGGAGGCCGCGGTCGCATCTCTGCAGTCGGTGGGGGCGCCGTGACCCGCACCCTCGAAGACGCCGTCCGACGCGTGGTCGTCAACGGAAACTGCACCGGCTGCGGTGGATGCGCACTCGTGTCCGCCCGCATCGAAATGCATCTGGACACGGAGGGGTACATGCGCCCGTCCTTCACCACGGCCGAGGGCGAACCCGACTCCGATCGCGAAGAACGCGCACTGTTCGAGGCCACCTGTCCTGGCAGGCGGGTTCGCGCACCCGAACTGTCCGGCGCCACCGCACATGCCGTCTTCGGCAGCTACGTCTCGGTGTGGAAGTCGTGGGCCATCGACGACGATGTCCGTGAATCAGGTAGCAGCGGAGGGGTTCTCACAGCCCTCGCTGCGTGGCTGGTGGAGACGGGACGGACGCGATCGGTCATCGGCAGCAGCCCCGGGGCGAGTCCGACTCGCAGTGTGCCGATCCAGATCGTCTCCAAGGATCAGGCACTGCGTGCGGCGGGATCCCGCTACGCACCGGTCAGCAACCTCCCGCTCCTGGCATCCGCGGCAGCCGACAACGCACTCATCGGCAAACCCTGCGAGGCGACAGCCGCGCGACAATACTTCGACGCGATCGGCTCGCCGCAGGCTGACCACCCGATCCTTCTCTCGTTCTTCTGCGCCGGCACCCCCAGCCAGCAGGCGACCGACACCCTGGTCGAGGAACTGGGATTCACCACCGACGGGGTCACCGCGCTGCGTTACCGCGGCAACGGCTGGCCGGGAACGTTCGCGGTCCGCTCGGAATCGGATGTACGGGAACTGTCGTACGACGAGTCGTGGGGGCAGCATCTGGGACGCCGGCTCCAATGGCGGTGCAAACTCTGTGTCGACGGAACCGGGGGGCACGCCGACATCGCCGTCGGCGACTACTGGCGGTGCGACGAGCGCGGCTATCCGGTCTTCGACGACGCGGACGGCGTGTCCGTCGCGATTGCCCGAACCCGGCGCGGTCACGAGTTGCTGCTCGAGGCCGAGCGCTGCGGGATACTGCACCTCGAGGAGATCGACATCGACAGTGTCCTGCCGGTGCAACCACTACAGGTCGGACGCAAACAGACCCTGGCGGGCAGGTTGCTCGGCAGGATGGCGGGTGGAAGGCGAGTTCCCCGGTACGCGGGATACGGTCTGCTCGTACTCGCGGCGCGTACCCCGGTCGCGGCGCTGCGCTCGGCGGCCGGCACGTTCGTCCGCACCATTTCGGGTTGAGCGGGACAGGGGTTCGAGTAGATGGGTGGATCGACGGTGCCGACGGAGATGCAGCAGAGCCGGTGTGGCCGGCTCGTGGCCCGACACTTCGCGACGCTACCCCTGAAGCGACGGTTTCTCGCATTCGTCGCGCGTAGTGAAGGCGGACAGTTCACTTCACTCTCCCTCCGCGCAATCCTCGACCGGCATTACGGCGTGCGCGTGGGAAACTATTCCTACGGGTCTCTGCTCGAACCCGGAATGGCAGACAGAGACACCATCATCGGGTCGTATGTGTCCATCGGCCCGAACGTTCGCAGGCTCGGCGCCGCGCACCCCGTCGACTCCCTGAGCATGCACCCGTTCTGGTACAACCCTGCACTCGGACTGGTGCCACCCGAGGCCGACGTCGAGCGGACCGGGTGCGAGATCGGGCACGAATCATGGATCGGCGCCAACGTGACCATTCTGCCGGGATGCCGGCGAATCGGGGTCGGAGCCGTGGTCGGTGCGGGTGCCGTGGTCACGAGGGATGTGCCCGACTTCGCCGTAGTGGTAGGCACTCCCGCGCGGCAGATCGCCGAGCGGCTGACGGACGATCAGCGTCGGAGACTGCTCGATTCCCGTCCGTGGGAACTCGGGCCGGTAGAGTGCCGCGCGGCCCTGGACCGCCTCGGCGGCGGCGTCCGATGACGGCGTCCGCCCGGCTCCGCACCCTCGTGGTCGTGGATTCCCCGGCGCAACTGGTGGTCGGGAACCTCGGGGCGGCCGCGCTCTCACTCCTCAGCGCACCGATCGTCGCGCGTGCGATCGGGCCGGACGGCAGAGGTGAGACGGCGGCGGCGATCGCCCTTTTCTTCATCGTGCCCATCGTCCTTGCCTTCGGAATGCCACTCGAGGTGCGGAGAGTGGCGGCGACGACGGACGGCAAGGCGGCATTGCGCAGCGCCCGAGTCTTCTGCGCTCTCAGCGTGTTCCTGTCGGTGCCCGTCGCGATCGTCGCCTGGCTGACCCTGTTCGCCGATTTCGAGGACTCGGCGCGGATCGTGGCCGCAGTGGGTCTTGCCCTCAGCCCTCTGGCCATGAGCTGGATGTGCGACAGCAGCGTCCTGATCGCGCACCTTCGCTACCGGGCTGTGCTCGTCGTGAGAATTGCCTACCCGGCAATCTACGTCTCGCTCGTGCTGGTGTGGTGGATCCTCGGACTCGCCACGACGGCGACCGTTCTGGCAGCAAACATCGCGGGAACGGCGGGGACCTTCGTCGTGGCCCTGGTGCTGACGAGGACGTCTGTCCGGGGTGCGTATCGCCCGCTGGGCTCGCTGAGCAGAGGGGCTGTGCGATACGCAGGCAGCGCCGTCGCCGAATCCGCGTCGAGCCGGCTCGACCAGGTGCTCGTTCTGCCCCTGCTCGGCGCCGCGCAGGCCGGCATGTATTCCGTCGCGGTGACCGTGGCGGCCGTCCCGCTCGCCCTGGGACAGGCGCTGGGGGCATCGTTCTTTCCGCTCGTCGCCCGCACCGGGGGAGCGGAGCGTGCGAAGCTGAAGGCGGAGGCCGCGAGGGTCGGTGTCGCGCTTGCCTTACTGAGCACCCCCGTTCTCGCGGCCGCGTCCTACGTCGGGATCCCGATCGTGTTCGGCGAGGCCTTCGAGCCGGCGGTTCGAGTGGCCGTGGTGAGCGTGATCGGTGGCGGTGCCATGCTGGCTGCTTACGTGTGCTCCATGGCCCTCGCCGCCGAAGGAAGAGGCGTGCGCATGACGATCGCGCAGATCATTGCTCTGGTCGCGGGTATCGGACTTCTGTACCTGCTGGGGCCCCCGTTCGGCGCGGTGGGCGCCGCGGCGGCATCGTCGGTGTCCTATCTGCTCCTGCTCGCATTCCTTCTGGTGTCGCTGAACGTGCCGCTCGGGGATCTGAGGGTGCGGACTTCGGATTTCACGGAGTCGGTGGCGCGCCTGCTGCGCCGAGCCTGACCGACTCGCCCCCTCACCGTGCGATGTCGAGCAAGGCTTCGTGATATGCCGAGCACACCCCTTCCCAGGTGTAGTCGGTGGCCTGTCGCGCGAGCGTTCCGGAGCTCAGCGTGTTCTGCAGTTCACGATCAGAGAGCACTTCCGCCATCCCCCGGGCGATGGAGTCGCTGTCCGGCTCGACGAATCGCGCGGCGGTGCCGAGCACTTCGCGGTTGAAGACTGTGTCGCGGGCCACGGTGGGGGTCCCGCAGGCCATTGCCTGGACCAGTGCGGGATTGGTACCGCCCACACTGTGGCCGTGGAAGTAGGCTCCCGCGTGCTGCCACAGGGCGAACAACTTGTCGTCGTCACTCACGTGACCCAGCCAGTGAATGCGTTCGGACTCCGCGGCGAGTTGTGCTGCCCTGGCATCGAACTCACCTCCGTATCCCGAGGATCCGACGATGACGACGTCCCATTCGTCGCTCAAACGCTCGGCGGCGGAGAAGAACTCCCCGACCGTGTTCTCCGGAACGAAGCGAGCGACCATCAGCGCGTACGACCGGGAGCCGAAACCCTCGACCGGATCGAGTTCCGGCGGAACCGTGCCGCCGTAGGGGATGAACAGCCCGTCGCGCCGGAACTCCTCGGACCACCGGCGTTCGAGTTCCTTCGAGTCGTAGACGAGCCTGTCACCCAGCCTGGCGGTGAGATGGGCGCCGCCCTTGAACACCGACTTCGCCAGCCCGCCCCACTTGGCGCGTTCCCATTCGATGCCGTCCACGTTGATCAGGGTGGGGATTCCCCGCGCCTTCAGGAGTGGGAGCCAGTACCCGTTGGCCACGTTCATGATCAACGCGACGTCGGGTCGGCGCCGCGACGCGTGCGCCGCCGCGCTGAGGCCGTAGGAGAGCGTACTGAGTGACTTCGACTCGACGCCGCGTGTGACCACGGTGCCGATCCGCGGATCGGNNCCGATCCGCGGATCGGCACCAGGGTCGTCCGTGCGGGTGGAGTCCGCTCTGCCGTAGACGGTCACGGACCACCCGTGCTCGGCGAGATACGGCGCCAACTGGCGGACGAGTGTCTCGAAACCGCCGTAGTAGCTGGGGTAACCGCGGGTTCCGAGAATGGCAACCGACTTCTTCATGAATCCTCTTCGACAGGTGGAGGTGGGGACGGCAGTACGACGATCAGTCGCCGCAGGCAGGGACGTTCACGGTGACTTTCGGATCGTCCACGAGCGGTTGGACGGGTACCCGCGCCGCACCGGGCACGGCAGGCTCAGTCAAGGCGTAGCGCAGTTCCACGGTCTCGCCCCGGGGCACGGTGGTGGGAATGCTGAACACGGGGTGCCCCAGTTCGTTGCCGTTGACGGTGAATGCGGGCCTGCCGTTGACGGTGGCCTTGTCCAGTTTCGCTCCGCGTGTGGCGACCAGGGAGATCATCGCGACGTTGGTACCGGGGGGGACCTGACGATTGTTGTAGGTGCCCGCGACGTATCGCGGGTAGTCGCCTGCCGGGAGATTGTTGGTGAGGCGCACCGTCACTTCGGAGGTCCGGGTGTCGCCGGTGCAGGTCTCCGCCGTGTAGTCGATTTCCCGGGTCAGGTAGTAATCGAGTTTGTTGCCGGCGTTGTTGTTGACGACGACGCTCGCGTACGGTGCATCGTCCTCGGGCACCGTGTGCCCCAATGGGGTGCCGGCCAGGACGGCCTGTTCCTCGGGATGGGCACTCCACACCGCGATCCTGCGCTCGCTCACCGCTTTGCCGATGGCGTCGAGAAGTAGTTGTGGCGACGCGATGTTGCCGGTCATCTTCTCGACCACCTTCGCGGCGATCGTCTGGAGGTACGTCTTGCGGGCGACGTTGTTGGCGACGATCTCGGTGTCGCTGATACCCGCGTATCGGATGTATGCGGTGGACTCGGTGAGTTCGACGACGTTCCCGGCGTCGACCACTTCACCGTCCGGCATGGTGACAGGCCCCACAGCGCCGAGCACGTAACTCAGTGCCACCGGATCTGTCGCTATCGCACCGTCGACCTGTTCCCCGGATTCCTGCGCCCACAGTGATTGCCAAATCTGTCCGGCGTAAGGAAAGTGGGTACTGAGATTGCTGTTTCGGATGTCGGTTGACGGGTTGTAGCTCCCGTAAAGTCCGTTGAAATCAGACCCTAGGTCCAGTGGTTGATGCTCATAGGAAACCTCGGTGTTTTTTCCGAGTGTATCAACCTGTGCCTCACCATCGTTCGCCCGAATGATGCCGTATCCACCGACAAGACCGCCGGTTCCACGCGCCTCGGCGTTGGTTTGGAACGCCATGAAGTAGTTCCGCGGTCCGTCCGCGCCCATCATTGCGGGGAGAATGTCGGCCCCGATTGCCGTGTTCTCCAACAGTTTCGCCACATCGTCGGTCTGATTCTGCAGCTCCGAACGCACGTCGTCGACGGGCCCGAGATAGCCCGCACCCGGCACCTGGTGGGCCTGATCGGCGAGAGCGCGTGCGGCGAGGGAGGTCTGTTTCAGAGCCGGAGCGGCCTCCCGAAGTGGTTGCAGTTTCACCTTCCCGCCGTCCGAGATCAGGTCTCTCGGAGACAGGGCGGTTCCGGTCTCCACCGCCGGAGCGAGGACGTCCCGGGTGAGTCCGACGACGACGTCCGACATCCTCTGGATCGACTCGAAAGGTGCGCCGACCCCCGGTATTCCCGCGAGCTGTCGCCACGGTGCAGAATGTAGGCTGACCTGCGCATTCTCGGCCTGAATCACGGCTTCGGCGGCCGCGTTCCGGGCGCCTTCGGTGTCGCCTCCCAGTAGCGAATTCTTGGCGAGTTGGGCGTTGTCCCTGGCCCCGGTGAGGTCGTGCTGAACGTCCCAGGCCGAGTAGCCGAACCAGCCGACGACGGCCAGTGCGAGGGCGCCTGTACCCGCGAGTACGTATCGCCGACGGCGTCGCGCGGGCCTGGGAACAGCATCACCGGACGGTGAATCTTCCACGTGCGAAACGCTCTTGTCGTTCGTGCCCATGCAGTGCGACTCCTATTCTGTCTGTGCGAAAGGATATCTGTGACATAGGTCGCGGCGCGCACCGAACGAATTGAACGAGGGCGGTATCCGAGTATGGTTTCCGATACGGACTCTTCGACACCCATAGGTGTAGTGCCGCTCGGATCGGGTATTTCAAAACTGTGGCTGGGGGGGAATGTAGTGCGCATGCGTGACGATGCCGGTGAGCGCGACGCGCGAGCCTTCCCGCTCTCCCATGCGCAGAAGGGGCTGTGGTTCGCGCAGCAACTCGACCCGACGGTGCCGATCCTGGTGGCCCAATACGTCGAACTGCGGGGTCACGTCGACGTCGGCGCACTCAAGTGGGCGTCCGAGCAGGGATCGTTCGATATCGAGTCGCCCGGAATCCGCCTCGTCGAATACGCGGGCGAGCCATTTCAGTTGGCGGACGAGACGATCGAGGACGAACTGGGGTATGTCGATCTACGACTGCACCAGGATCCGGTCGCGGAGGCCCATCGGAGGATGGACGAACGACGGCGCAGGCCTCTGGACGTCTACCGTGACAGGTTGATCTCGGCGGAACTTCTGCACGTAGGCCACGACCACTACTTCCTGACGACGTTCGCGCATCATCTGATTCTCGACGGCTACGGCGCAATGGTTTTGATGAACCGTGTCGCAGAGCTGTACACGCACGCCGTCCAACGCACCGAAGCGCCGCCGTCGAAGGCGCTTCACCTGCGTCAACTCTACGAAGCGGAGGACGAGTACCCCGCCACCCACAGATTCCAGCTCGACCGCGAGTACTGGGCCGAACGGACCGCTGGTCTCCCCGAACCGGCCCGGCTGACCGATCGGAAGGCCTATCCCGCGGCAGTGTCACTCCTCGAGAGCGGGGTGATGAAAACTGAACTGGCCGACAGTATCGGCGCACTCGCCAGGCGCTGGCACTCGTCGGAGGTGCCGGTCGTGGTGGCGGCCTTCGCCGCGTATCTCGCGCGAATGACGGGAAGTGCCGACATCGTCCTGAGTCTGCCGGTCTCGGCGCGGACGACGGCGTCGGCGCGACGGTCGGGCGGCAGCGTGGCGAACGTGGTGCCGCTTCGGATCCGTATCGATCCGCACAGCAGCATCGAGGACGTCGTCCGCCGCGTCCAGCTGGAACTGACCGGGGCCCTCCGGCATCAGCGATACCGCTACGAGGACATCCTTCACGACATGCGGGTGAACTCGGACGGTCGCAGCAGTTTCGGTCCGATGGTGAACATCATGATGTTTCACCAGGAGACCTGGTGGGGTGATGTTCTCGGTGAGTTCACCGTCCTCACTGCAGGACCCGTGGACGACCTCACTCTCGCGATCTACCCGGCGGTAACCGGGCACAGCATTCGTGTCGACTTCGAGGCCAATCCGGCTCTGTACGAGCAGGCCGAGCTCGCGCGTCATCACGCGCGTTTCATGTCGTTCCTGACCGAGTTCGTCGGCGCAGCGCCCGCGGGCGAGGTCGGCGACGCGGCAGTGCTGACCAGTGGTGAACACGACTCGCTCGTCCCCGCGAGTGGACCTGCGCCGGCCGCCGCGGTGACTCTGCCGGAGTTGCTCGACGTGACCGGCGACTCGAGCGGCGTGGCCGTTCGAGCCGCGGGAGTCGACACGAGTTACCCCGAACTACACGATCGGTCCAACAGGCTCGCCCGCCGACTGATCGAGCGTGGGATCGGCCCGGAAGACGCCGTCGCGGTGATCGTGCCCGCCTCGCTGGAACAGGTGGTCGCCGTGTGGGCCGTGGCGCGATGCGGGGCCGCCGCCGTTCCGCTGGACCCTCACGTCGACGGCGAACGGATCGAAGATCTGCTCACGGATTCCGGTGCCGTGGCCGTGCTCGCCGTGGACGAGTCCGTCGTGCCTGCCGGCATCGACTGGATCGACGTGGCGGATCGGCCGGGAGATTCGACACCGATCACCGAATCCGACCTCGTTCGACCGCTGTCGCTCGATCACACGGCCTGCGTGGTCCACGGCTCCGCGGACAGAGCCCGTGGGGTGACGATCAGCCACCGGGCTCTGGCCGCGCGCGCAGCCGCGCTCGTTCGCGTCTATCGTGCGGACGACAACTCCCGCATCCTGATGGCAGGGCATCGGTCGTGCGGGCAGTCCCTGCACGCACTCGTCGCCGCGGTGTGCGGCGGGACACTGGTGATCGCACCCTGCGAACTCCGCGGCGGAGAAGAGCTGTCCCGCTTTCTGCGCCGCGAACGTGTGACGCACTGGGCCTCGGGGCCCGCGGCTCCGGCCGCGACCAACCCGACCGGCCTCGAGAGACTCCAGGTGCTCGCTCTCACGGGTCGCGGATACCCGGTCGAACTGGTGTCGCGCTGGGGTTCGGGCCGGACCGTGCTCAATCTGTACGGGCCGGGAGACTCGGGGGTGTGGGCCGCAGCCACGGATGAACGAACGCCCGCGTCGCCCGTGACTCTCGGACGACCGATCGCGGGAGTGTCGGCGGTGGTACTGGACCGGGCTCTGAAGCCGGTGCCGGTCGGCGTCGTCGGCGACCTGTACCTGTCCGGGGCCGGCCTCGGGCGCGGCTACGCGAGCCGACCGGCAGACACGGCGGCCCGATTCGTGGCCAACCCGTTCGATCCCGAATACGCGCGTATGTATCGGACGGGTGATCTTGCCAGGTGGACGGACGACCACCTGCTCGAATACGTCGAGCCGGCCGAGGACTCGGCGCTGCACGACGGTATCGCGTGGTGGGCGGAGGCGTTGCGCGGTGTGGGTTCCGCAGCGCCCCTGCAGACCGACCACGCCGGACGCGACAACGGCAACTCGACCGTGCACGAATTCTCGGTCCCGGCCGAGACCTGGAACGGCTGCGTCGAGTTGGCCCGGCACCGCGGGACTTCGCTGTTCGAAGTTCTCCACGGGGCGCTGGCGGTGCTGCTCGGGTCCTTCGGCGGCCACAGCGACATCGTCGTCGGTGGACGGGTGAATCAGGTCGGGTACGGGCACGTCCTTCCCCTGCGCACGTCCGTCGACCGGGACCTGTCCTTCGCGACGCTGCTCGAACAGGTTCACGAGTTCGACTCCGCAGCGTTCGAGTACGCCGACGCCCCGTTCGACCCCGACGACGAACTCTTCGGCGGTCGCAGGCCGCAGGTGATCCTGTCCCTTCGCTGCGGTGACGACACAGTCGACCGGACAATTCCGTCCGACCTCGAGTTCGCATTCGTCGCTGCCGGGGGACGCGGCGCACCGGCAACGCTGGGTGCGACGGTCACATACTCGCAGTCTCTCTTCGACGCCGGGACGGTACGGTCGCTCACCGAGGCGTTCGTCCCGTTGCTGGTGGCCGTCGTCAGTGACCCGGACGCCGTGATCGGTGAGATCCCACTGCCGGCAGCTGCCGCCATCGAGGGTGAAAGGGCGCCGAACGCAAGGACTCTCGCCGGCATCCTGACCGCCACCGCGCGCGCACATCCCGACGCGCCTGCCCTGACGGACGGCGTCGTGACACTCTCGTACCGGGAGCTCGCGCAGAGGTCCGATGCCCTTGCACACGAACTGGCTGTGCGCGGCGCGAGGCCCGGAACCGTTGTCGCGCTGGCACTACCACGATCCGTCGACTTCGTGATCGCGCTGTGGGCGGTCGCGAAGACGGGTGCCGCCTTCCTCCCGGTCGATCCGACGCACCCCGCGGAGCGACTCTCGACGGTCCTGCGCGAGGCTGCCGTGCAGGTGGGAATCGGCAGGGATACCGCCGAATCCGAATCGGTCGCGCCGGCCATCTCGTGGCTGACTGTCGCCGACGCAGTGCTCTCCTCGCCCCGCCCGGCGACGGTACCGGTGTGCCCGGACGACCTCGCGTACGTCATCTATACGTCCGGTTCGACCGGCGCCCCGAAGGGTGTGATGGTGACGCACCGCGGATTGTCCTCGCTGGTCGACGAGGCGGTGCGCAGGTATGACGTGAGCGCGGATTCCCGTGTCCTGCAGGGGTACAACCCCACGTTCGATGCGGCGATGCTGGAGATCCTCTTGGCGTTCGGCTCGGGGGCCTGCCTGGTCGTGGCTCCGGCCGACGTGTACGCCGGACCCGACCTGCAGCACGTCCTGACCGATCTCCGCGTCACGCACTACCTGTCGACGCCGGCCGTGCTCGGGTCGCTGGAGTCCTCGAAACTCGACGCTCTCCGGGTCGTCGCAGTCGGAGGCGAGGCGCTGACGGCCGAACTCGCCGCCGAGTGGAGTCGCGGACGGAAGATGCTCAACGCGTACGGGCCGACCGAGTCCACAGTGGTCGCAACCCTCGCCGAGGTCGACGAGCAGGTGACCATCGGTGCCCCCGTTCCCGGCACCACCGCTGTCGTCCTCGACGCACGTCTGCGGCCGGTCCCGGTAGGCGGCGTCGGAGAGTTGTATCTGCGCGGCGCGGGTCTTGCGCGGGGATACGTGGGGGCGTCGCAGCGTACCGCGTCCCGGTTCGTGGCTTCCGGCAACGGTTCTCGCATGTACAGGACGGGGGACCTGGTGCATCGGCGCGCCGACGGGCGACTGTCCTTCGTCGCGCGCGTCGACAGGCAGGTCAAGATTCGCGGGGTCCGGATAGAGCCGAGTGAGATCGACGTCGCGATCGCTCGCGTCGCGGACGTCGAGAGCGCGGTGACGGTGTCGCGTCCCAACGCGATCGGCGTCGACGCCCTCGTCTCGTACGTGGTGCCGCGCGGTCCCCTCGACGTCGAGGAGGTCCGTGAATCACTCGCACAGGTCCTGCCGTCCTACCTGGTTCCCACCACGATTGTGGTTCTCGACGCGTTCCCCCTCACCGCTTCGGGGAAGACCGATCTGGATGCGCTCCCGGTGCCGGTGCTGGAATCCCACGAGTTCCGCGCACCGAACTCGGTGGTGGAACAGGTGGTGGCCGGAGTCTTCGCGGAGGTGCTCGGCCTCGAGTCCGTGGGTCTGGGCGACGACTTCTTCGCGCTCGGCGGCAATTCGCTGATCGCAGCGCAAGTGGCGGCCAGGCTGGGCGCGGCCGTCGATGCGCACATTCCGGTGCGGATGCTGTTCGAGTCACCGCGGGTGGAGGCCTTGGCGACGAGAGTCGAAGCCGAGGCCGGAACCGGCCACAGGGTTCCCCTCGTCGCACGTGACCGGCCGGACCGGATTCCGTTGTCACCAGCGCAACAGAGACTGTGGTTCCTCAATCGGGTGGATCCGGAGTCGCCCGTCTACAACCTCCCGCTTGCAGTGCGATTGACCGGCGGACTGGACGTCGACGCGCTCCGGCACGCGGCGCGTGACCTGCTCGGCCGCCACGAATCGCTGCGCACCGTCTTCCCCGCCGTCGACGGGGTTCCCGCTCAGGTGGTACTGCCCGTCGACGACGTGCATCTCGATCTCACGCCCGTGGAGGTCTCGCAACGTTCCGTGGACGGAGAGGTGCTTTCGTTCCTGTCGGCAGGCTTCGATGTGACCGTCGACGCTCCGGTTCGTGGACGGCTCCTGAAGGTGGGCGAGCACGAACACGTTCTCGTGATGGCGGTTCATCACATCAGCGCCGACGGCTTCTCTCTCGCGCCCCTGGCGCGTGATGTCGCCACAGCCTACGACGCGCGCGCTCGTGGAGCCGCACCGACGTGGACCGCGCTCCCCGTCCAGTACGCGGATTTCGCTCTGTGGCAGCGTGAGACACTCGGTTCCGGCGACGATCCCCATTCCCGGGCGGCATGGCAGCTGGACTATTGGACGCGTACCCTCGCCGGGGTTCCGGACGTGATCGACCTGCCCACCGACCGGCCCCGCCCGCCCGTGGCCTCGTACCGGGGTGCGACTGTGCGCCTGAACGTCAGCGCAAGGACCCATCGAAGGCTCACTCTGGTTGCGCAGCAGCACAATGCGACGCTCTTCATGGTCGTCCATTCCGCTCTGGCGGTTCTGCTGGCCCGCCTGACGGGGTCCTCGGATGTCGCGCTGGGCACGGCGGTTGCCGGTCGAGGGGAGCGGGAACTCGACGAACTCGTCGGGATGTTCGTCAACACTCTCGTTCTGCGCACCGGGATCGATCTCGACGAGACACTGTCCGACGTGCTCGAACGCGTCCGGGAGACAGACCTCGCTGCACTGGCACATTCCGAGGTGCCGTTCGAGCAACTCGTCGAACGGATGAACCCCCCTCGTTCACAATCCTTTTCGCCGCTGTTTCAAGTAATGCTCGCATTTCAGAACCAGGTGGAGGCCACCTGGCAGTTGCCCGGACTGACGCTGTCTCCGATGGACTTCGACGCAGCCGTCACCAAGTTCGATCTCGACTTCTCCCTGGCCGATCGATACGACGGAGAGGGGCGGGGCGCCGGATTGTCCGGTCGGCTCACCTACGCGACGGATCTGTTCGACGCGACGACAGCCGAGCGAGTGGCTCGGCTGTTCGAGCACTTCCTCGACGTCTTCGCTGCCGACCCCACAAGCAATGTGGGTGATATCCGCCTCCTCACGGAAACGGAGACGTCCGACATCCTCGTGAAGCCGAACTGCACGGCGGTGGAGATCCGGCCCGAGACGGTGGTCGACCTGTTCGACGTCCAGGTTCGGCGTGCACCCGACTCGATCGCTCTGGTCTTCGAGGGCCAGGTCATGACTTACGCCGAGCTGGACGAGCGCGCGAACCGGTGTGCCCGACTTCTCATCGGCCACGGAATACGGCCCGACACGTTGGCGGCGCTGGCCGTCGAGCGTTCCCTCGAACTGGTCGTGGCGACACTCGCGATCCTGAAGGCCGGTGCCGGATACGTACCGGTGGACCCGGAGCATCCCGCCGAACGCATCGCCGCCGTGATCGAGGCGTCGGCGCCGAGGCTGATGGTGACCACGTCGACAGTCGGGTTGCCGTCGATGCCCGGTGTCCCCCACGTCGAGATCGACACTGCCGACCTCTCCGGATACAGCCCGAACCGGATCTCCGACGCGGACCGGTTGGCGCCACTGCACCCGGACAACGTCGCGTACACGATGTTCACGTCCGGCTCGACGGGCACACCCAAGGGCGTGACGGTGAGTCACCGCGCCATCGTGAACCAGCTGCACTGGCTCCGGAACGAGTATCACGTCACCGCTGACGATCGAGGCATTCTGCGGGCACCGTCCACATTCGACGTGTCCGTCTGGGAGTGCCTGCTGCCGCTGTGCGTGGGTGCACAGCTCGTGGTGACGCGTCCCGGGGGGCACCGCGACGTCGACTATCTCGCCTCGGTGATCCGTAATCGTCGAATCACCATGGTGCACTTCGTTCCCTCGGTCCTGGCGGCCTTCCTCGCGGATGGACACGGGGACTGCCTCACGTCCGTGCGCCACGTCTTCGCCGGTGGCGAGGAACTGTCTCCCGCGCTCGCAGCGAATGTCCTGGCGTTCGCGCCCGGTGCGTTCCACAACACGTACGGTCCCACCGAGGCTGCGGTGACGACCACGGCATGTGAGATCGTCGGCAGGCCGGAAGCTCAGGTGCCGATCGGGGGCCCGGTCTGGAACACACAGGTCTTCGTGCTCGACACGCGTCTTCGGCCCGTCCCGGCAGGTGTTGCGGGCGAGCTGTTCCTCGCGGGCGCCCAGCTCGCCCGAGGGTACGTCGGCCGAAGCGACCTCACGGCGGGCCGGTTCGTCGCCAATCCCTTCGGGCCCGACGGAAGCAGGATGTACCGCACCGGCGACCTCGTGAAGTGGGACGGATCCGGACGACTGGTGCACGTGGGACGCACGGACTTCCAGGTGAAGCTGCGAGGCCTGAGGATCGAGCTCGGTGAGATCGAGACGGTGCTGGAACGCGGGGAAGGGGTGTCCCGAGCAGCGGTAGCCCTCGTCGACGATGCGCGCGCGGGGGAGCACCTCGTCGGTTACGTGCGGGCCGACGGGGAACGAGTGCTGGATCCCGAGCTGATCAAGGCGACGGCGAGGCGTACCCTGCCGTCATACATGGTGCCTACTCGAATCGTCGTGCTCGAGGAGTTTCCACTGGGCCCCAATGGAAAGCTCGACCGCAGGGCGTTGCCGTCGCCGCAGTTCGAGGCCCGTGCGTACCGAGCCCCGGAGACCGCCTCCGAGGTCGCCGTTGCGACGGCGTTCGGCGACGCGCTCGGTATCGACAGGGTCGGTGCCGACGACAACTTCTTCGAGCTGGGTGGCAACTCCCTCCTCGCAGTGCGGGTGCTGAACCGGCTGGGATCCGAGACCGGGGTGGAGGTTCCGCTGCGCACGCTGATGTCCGATCCGACGCCACATTCGATCGGACAGCGCATGGACTCGGGCGAATCCGACGTGGACGAGGCACTCGGCGTCATCCTCCCGATTCGTACGGTCGGCACGCGCCCACCCCTGTTCTGCGTCCATCCCATCGTGGGCTTGTCCTGGTGCTATTCGGGTCTGGCCTCGCATCTGCATCCGGAGCACCCGATCTACGGGATTCAGTCGCCCGCCGTCACCGCTTCCGGACCGCCGCCCTCGTCACTCGACGAACTCGCGGCCGGGTATGTCGAGGAGATCCGCCGCATTCAGCCGGAGGGGCCGTATCACCTGCTGGGCTGGTCCCTCGGCGGAGTGCTGGCGCATGCGATGGCCGTCCAACTCCAATCGGTCGGTGAAGAAGTCGCGACTCTGGTCATGCTCGACAGCCGGACGGAGCACTCCGCGTCCGAAGCTCTCCCGGTCGGTGCCGAGGACTTGCTCGCCGGACTGGGTTTCGAGGACTCGCTACCGTTCCCCGTCGCGGATCTCACGACCGAAGCCGCGGTGAACCTCCTGGGCAGGCTGGGTGGGCCGCTGTCGGCGATCACCCCGGCCCATCTCCACAGAATGATCGGCGGAGCCGGACGACACCACGAGTTGACGAGGAGTCACGTACCCCGCGTCTTCCACGGCGACGTCCTGTTCTTCGCGGCGGGGCAGGAAGATTCGGGTGCTACTCGCGCGGTGACGGGCTGGGAGCCCTACGTTGTAGGGAGTATCAGTGAGCACGTCGTCGACAGCGGGCACTGGCACATGACGTCCCAGGCGGCGTTGAAAGTGGTCGGAGCGGTACTGCGTGAACGTGAAGTGAAACGGAAAGAGAGGGTGTAAGTGGACATCCAGGACTATGTGCGCATCGTCAAGGAGCGCTGGAAGATCGTTGCGGTCACCGCGGTGGTGGTGACGCTGGGCGCGTTCATTCCGACGCTGTTCACGAAGCCTGTGTATCAGACCTCGACGCTGCTGTACGTCTCGTCCACCCAGCCCCGCCTCGCCACGTACGCCGAGTTGCTGACCGGGAAGAAGCTGGCGCAACGGACGATCGACGAACTCGATCTCGACATGACGCCTGCCCAACTCGTCGCGAACGTGAAAGCGACGCCGGTGCCCGAACTGCTGCTGCACGTGAAGGTTCAGGACACCTCGCCGGAACGGGCACGCGACATCGCCGACACGCTGTCGGAGCAGTTCGTGTCGATGATGGACGAACTGGCGACGACCGATATCGAGGCCGCGGCCGCCAACAAGGAGGCCCAGCCGCCGCAGGTCCTGGCCAGCCCCGATACCGCGGAGTCTGGGTACTCGATCACCATGGAGGATCCCGACCCGAAGCCGGCGCGGGTGTCCATCGAGCAGAACGCGACGGTGCCCACCGAGGCGCTGCCCACGTCGGAGAACCGGAATGTGGTGCTCGGCCTCGCCGTCGGCCTCCTGCTCGGCATCGCGCTCGCGGTGATCCGCGACTGGCTCGACGCGACGGTGAAGGACCGGCGAGCGGTCGAGGGGCAGATCGGTGCTCCGCTGATCGGAACCATTCCGGACGGTGCAGGATCGTCCGGTGGCGTCGTGGATCTGTCGGATGCGACGTCTCCGGTGGGAGCGGCTCACCGGCAGCTGCGCACCAATCTGCAGTTCGCCGATGCGGCGAACCCTCCGCACGTCATCGTCGTTGCCAGTCCGTCACCGGGCGAGGATTCGGACGTGACTGCGCTCAATCTCGGTGTCGCCCTGGCGGCAGCGGGCCAGACCGTGTGCATCGTGGAGGCGGACCTCCGGAAACCGCTGGTAGCGTCGACGCTGGGAATCCACGGTGCATCCGGTGCAGGACTGAGTTCGGTGCTGCGCGGCGAAGCCGACCTGACGGAGGCAATTCGTACCACGACGTACGAGCATCTGTCCCTGCTTCCGTCGGGGCCGCTGCCGGCGAATCCCAGCGAGCTTCTCGGCTCCGCTGCTGCGAGATCCGTCGTGGCTACCCTGCGAGACCGGTTCGACTACGTGGTGTTCGCGGGCGCCCCGCTGCTCCCGGTCACCGATTCCGCGGCCCTGTCCGCGATCTCGGACGGTGCGCTGATCGTGGCCCGATACGGCAAGACGAAGCGTCAGCACCTTGCCGAGGCCGCCGACAACCTGCGCGGCGTCGGCGCGACAATCCTCGGTGGAGTGCTGGTGGGTGCGCGTGAGGGAACCCGCGGTCACGACGCCTACCGGGACTACCTGGAACCGCACCAGGCCGCGACGGTGTAGTCGAGTTCAGGCTCAGCCGCCACGACGCGCGGGTGCCCGGCCGTACGGTTGCCGTACGGCCGGGGTGCTCGGCAGTTCGGGGATCGGCCGCGTGACCGGGAAGGAGTCGAGTGTGAACGAGTTGCCGTGATGGGCAAGCTGAACCGGTTCGCCGGACAGCAGGCGGTAGGTAGCGGTCTTGGCGCGGACGTCCACGTGGATCTGGCTGCCCCGCACCGTCATCCGGAACGACAGATTGACAAGCTGTGGTGGTATCCGCGGCGCGAAGGAGATGTTGCCGCCGTGATCGCGCATTCCACCGAATCCCGCGACACACGCCATCCACGTTCCGGCGAGTGAGGCGATGTGCAATCCGTTCTCCACGTTGGCGTGGAGGTCGTGGAGATCGGTCAGAGCGGCCTCGGCGAGGTAGTCGTAGGCGAGTTGAAGTTGCCCGACCTCGGCGGCCATCACGGACTGCACGCACGCCGACAGGGACGAGTCCCGAACCGTCAGTGCCTCGTAATAGGCGAAATTGGCGATCTTCTGTTCGTGGGTGAAGGCGTCGCCCCGAAGATACATCGCCAGCACCAGGTCGGCCTGCTTCACCACCTGCTTGCGGTAGAGATCGAAGTACGGGTAGTGGAGCAGCAGCGGATAGTGCTCGGGTGGTGTGCCTTCGAAGTCCCACTCGGCGTGGTGCGTGAAGGCGTCGGATTGCTGGTGGACGCCGAGAGCGTCATCGAACGGGATGCGCATGTGCTCGGCGGCATCTCGCCAGAGCGCAGCTTCCTCGTCGTCCACACCGAGCTCGCGCGCCAGGCCGGGGCGTCTCTCGCAGGCGGCCGCCGCGTCGCGCAGATTCTTCTGCGCCATGAGATTGGTGAACACGTTGTTGTCGGCGACGGCGGTGTATTCGTCCGGTCCGGTGACACCGTCGAGTCGGAACTCGCCCTGCGCATTGTGATGGCCGAGCGACGTCCACAGCCGGGCGGTCTCCACGAGCAGTTCGACACCGCATTCGGCTTCGAACTCCTCGTCCCCGGTCGCGGCCAGGTACCGGGACGTCGCCGCGGCGACATCGGCACCCACGTGGAAGGCCGCGGTTCCCGCGGGCCAATAGCCCGAGCATTCTTCGCCGTCGATCGAGCGCCACGGGAACACGGCGCCTGCCTGCCCCAGCTGTATGGCGCGGTTCTTCGCCTTGTCGAGCGTGGAGTGCCGCCAGCGCAGCGCGTCGCGGGCCGAGTCCGGCACCGTGTACGTGAGCAGCGGGAGGACGAATGTCTCGGTATCCCAGAACGCATGCCCGTCGTATCCGGGCCCGGTCAGGCCCTTCGCCGGGATCGCCCGCGATTCACCGCGAGCACCCGCTTGCAGCACGTGGAACAGCGCGAACCGCACCGCCTGCTGAAGTTCCGCGTCGCCGTCGATCTCGACGTCCGCCGTCTCCCAGAATGCGTCGAGATACTCGCGCTGCCGTTTCAGCAGGGTTTCCCAGCCGGTTTCGAGTGCGCCGGCGAGCGCCCCCTCCACCTGGCCGCGCAGAGCCGGAGTCGACCGCCGCGCCGACCACCCGTACGCCAGGTATTTCGTCACCCTCAGGCGTTCACCCTGCGGGATGTCGACGGCGACGGTGAGCCGTGCCAGATCCTCCTCGGTCTCGATGCTGCACCGCCCGTTGGCGGGGTAGTCGATCTCGTGGTCCATCCCCGCGGCCATCCGCAGTCCCGACGCCCTCGTGTGATGGGCGAGCACAGCCTTGAAGTCGTGGGCGGCAGCGAAATCGGAGACTAGCGGACTGTCCAGGGCGGCAGCCACTCTCGGGTCGTCCGTGCGGGCCGGGATGTGTTCGTTGGCGAGCAGATCCGACTGCAGGACGAGTTCGATGTCGCCGTCGAGCGGCTCGACCTCGTAGTGGATGGCGGCGACCGCGCGCGAGGTGAACGAGACGAGTCGTTCCGAGTGGATACGCACCCGGCGTCCGGTCGGTGACGTCCACTCGGTGGTGCGGCGCAGGGTGCCCGAGCGGAAGTCGAGGACGCGCTCGTGTGCCGGTGCACTCCCGTACCGCATGTCCATGGGCTCGTCCTCGACGAGCAGGCGGATGATGCTGCCGTCGGTCACGTTCACGACGGTCTGCCCGTCCTCGGGGTATCCGTAGCCCGCCTCCGCGTACGGCAGGGGACGTTGCTCGTAGAACCCGTTGAGGTAGGTGCCGGGGAGACCGCGCGGTTCACCCTCCTCGAACGTGCCACGAATCCCGATGTGCCCGTTGGACAGTGCGAAGGTGGATTCGGTGGCGTGCAGCGCCTCCAGATCCAGTCCGCGCCAGCGCAGCTGCCACGGCGAGATCTCGTAGCCCTTGTCGTCCATGCTCACCTTTCCAGGAGTTCGGCCAGGTCGTTCACCACCACGTCGGCGCCGTGCTCGCGTAGCGCCTCGGCCTGATCGTTGCGATTCACCCCGACGACGTAACCGAATTCGCCCGCCCGCCCCGATTCCACTCCGGACAGGGCGTCCTCGAACACGGCCGCCTGATCGGGATGCACGTTGAGGGCGCGAGCGGCTGCGAGGAACGAATCCGGCGCGGGTTTCCCGCGGAGACCCTGCTCGCTGATCACCACCCCGTCGATGCGAACGTGGACGTAGCGGCTGAGATCGGCCGCGTCGAGGACGGCCTTGCCGTTCGCGGACGACGTGACCACGGCGATCTTCAGACCGGCGTCGTACGCCGCGCTGATGTAGCGGACCGAACCGGGGTAGGGGCTGACGCCTTCTTCCTCGATGACTTTCAGCAGCAGCCGGTTCTTGCTGTTCCCGACACCGTTCACGGTCTCGGCGCCGGGCGGATCGTCCGGCGACCCCTCCGGCAACGTGATGCTGCGGGACGTGAGAAAGGTCCGGACCCCGTCGGCGCGGGGGCGTCCGTCGACGTAGTCGTAATAGTCCTGGTCGGTGAACGGCCGGAAGTTCGCGCCCTCGCGATGCTTCAGGAACTCGTCGAACGTGCGTTTCCACGCCTTCCGGTGCAGCACCGCCGTCGCCGTGAGCACACCGTCGAGATCGAACAAGCAGGCCGAGATCGCATCAGGCAGTCCCATCACCTCCCCGACGGTACCGCCGTCGACGGCGGTTTCGCTGAGGCGCGCGCAAATCCCGCACCCGATCGGACTGGCTCAGGTCGTTGACTTCCAGTCGGCGGCGGTCGAATACTGAGAGTTCCCACCGACTGTTGCGGAGTGCACCGTGAACGTGGACGAACCGGCCCCGTCGGAGCAAGTGAAATCCCTCGCCGTTCGCGCGATGGAGATCATGGCGAACGGAAGCCGCGCCGATTTCGATTCCGTCGTCCACTCGGGCGCATTCAATCGGGAGAGCGCGACGGAACCCCCGCGGACACGAGGGCGCGGGCCCGACGCGTTCTACGCTTCCGCCGTGTGGCTGCGGTCCGCCTTCACCGAGCTGCGGTTCGATGTCGAGCATGTCGTGGTCGAGGGCGACCTCGCCGTCGTCCACACGATCATGAAGGGCAGGCACGTCGGACCCTTCGTCGTCTACGACGAGCCGGGATCGATCGACCAGGTGTTCGCGCCCACGGGGCGATCGTTCGCGGTCAACCAGTCGCACTGGTTGCGCGTCGAAGACGGTCGCGTCATCGAGCACTGGGCCACCCGGGACGATCTCGGTCAGGCGGTCCAGCTGGGCTGGGTGCCGCCGACGCCGCTGTCGATGGTCCGCAATGCCTGGGCCAAGCGTGCGGCGCGCAGGAACGCGCAGAGCTGAGCCGCAGTTCGTGTCGGAAGGGTGACGATTCCACGCAAAGGCGCCAAAACGTACCAAACGGACCGTATGTTCCGTTCGATCGATAGATACTCGAACGAAGGAGACGGTCTTGAAACGCTCGGTGGTTATCGCGGCAAGTTGTGCACTCCTGACGCTGTCGGCCTGCGGGTCCGACAGCGAACCGACGCCGACATCCGAAACGGCCGGCTCGACCACAAGGGCGACGCCCGCCGCCGCCACGACCACTCCGCCGACATCGGAGCTCGCACCGCCGGCTGTCGTACCCGAGTCGAACGGAGGCGGCGGCGGTTCGTCGGGGACCGGGCAGGGCGTTTCCGGCGGGGGTGGGCAGGCTCCGGTCGCAGGTCAGCAGCAGGCGCCGGTGGTATCGCCGCCTGCAGTGGTTCCGCCGGCGGTCGAGCAGCCCGCCGCATCCTCGCAGCCACCTGTTGTCGAGGAGGAACCGCCGGTAGCTGAGGAGGAGCCCACGGTCGACGAGAACGAGCCGCCGGCCGAGGGTGAGGATCAGGAGGCCGAGGGCGAGGAGCCGCCGGGAGACGAGGAACCGGCACCCGAGAATCCCTGAACTCACCCAGCCTGCGCGGGCACTGGTCATTCGCTCAGTTCGTTGACGCGATCCGCGAGCAGCGCGCAGTAGGTTCTCTCGGTGCCCGGGGCGAGCCGCACCCCGTAACTGGTGTGGTCGCCCCGGAACAGGTAACCGTTCACGTCGTCGATGGCCTCGGAGTATTGCTGCCACACCGTCCACGGTCGCCACCAGTTCAGGATCACCGCCTGCCACCGGCGGGTGCGGAGCCGGTCGAGGAGGTCCGCCACCCACGCCGCCGGGTCGGCGAGGGAGAAGGCCGCCGACTGGTCCGCGAACGTGCGCAGCGGCGAGTTGCCCGGACAGCAGCAGATGACGTCCAACGGGTCGGCGATCTGCCACACGGGCATCCCCGTGATCGGGCGTTGCCCCGCGATTCCCCAGCCCGGCAGGTCCGGAGATGCCGGCCGCAGCGGATCGGCGATCAGACCGGCCCCGCGAACGTCCAGCGAGGGATGCTGCCCCCGTCCCACCTCGGCCGCCACGTTGCCGGCGAGCGCAGCGCCTCCCGAGTAGCCGAGCAGAACAACGGGATTCGGATCTTCCGCGATCATCCGCAACAGAAGCGTGCGTCCTTCGGACAGCGCCTTGTCGAACGCCGATCCACCCGGATCGGGCACCGGTCCGTAACTTGCCTCCCACGGAACCTGCTTGACGACGAACCGTGCGGGATCCAGCAGTTGTGTGGTGTTGGTGAGCATGTTGACGCCCCGATCCTCACCGATGCCGCGGCAGCACAGAGCAGTGATCATGCAACCTCCCAGGTGAGTGCCGATGCGCACCCGAGCACACTGTGCCACTCACGTGCGGGGGTGTCCCCTGATCGGGGGAGTCGAGATTCATCCGATGCACCGCCTGATCGGGGGACAGACGTCGGCGTTGCGCCGGGAGAGAGTTGTCCCGTACCGGGATCAGCCGTTCACGTGGACAGGAACCTTTGGCATGTCACCCATCTCCAGCATCGAGGTCGCCCGAGCCCGTCGGTCTCGCCGTGTATTGTTCGTCGGCAATCCCACCCGCTACAACGACGTGTCGCAGTGGGCGATGGTCCGGCAATGGGTGGCGCTCCACGGGCTGGAACCGATCCGTGAACTCGAGGGAGACGTGCTCTGCGTCATCGTCACCGAGGACATTCTGGACGGGCGGTGTTCGCCGAAGGAATCGGCCGCCGTTCAGCACGCCCATGCGCTCGGCGTGCCGTGCATCAGCGTCCACGACACAACTTTGATCTGGCAGGTCACCGCTCGCGTGCGGTCACGGATACGCGAGTCCGCGGTCGTACCTGCGGGGGTGCATCGCGACGGCGCGTGAGCCGAGAGCAGCGTAGTCGCGGGTGAAGTGGTGGTTCAGAGCCGCTTGCGGAGGAGGCGTCGAGGGCGCTTCGGCCTCGGGTCCCACGATCCAGCTTGGCGGAACCCCCAGATCGCGATTCCGAGTGCGACCGCCGACAGCAGGTCGGACACGGTCAAACCGTGTGGAGAGTTGAGTGCCCAGAGCACTTGACCCTCGAGCGGACCGTTGCCGAATAGCCACAGCACGGCGGCAGCGACGGTGGCTGCGGCGGTCAGGCGGGAGGGTCGTGCAAGGCACAGTGTGGTCGCCGCAAACAACAGGTTCATGAACACGAGTGGATAGAAGGGCAGCGCCATCCCGCTATCCTTCCAAGCTGCGCCGGGACTGCGCGCGCTGGGGCGCGGTCACGCAACCGTTCGGTCGGGCGGGTCGTTCTTTCTTGTCGCGTCCTCCCTGGCGGGCAGTTCGCGCAGGTCTTTCTGCCGAATCGCTCTCCCGATGAGGATCGCGAGCGGCACCGACAGTGCTACCCACACGAGCGCGACCCAGGCAATCCACCACACAATTCGAGTATGCCCGCCCCTGGACGCTTGCCCAAGGGCGCCGCGGTCCGTGGGGACTGGTCGGTAGCACAAACTCGCAAAAATTACCTGGTTATCGCTGGTTTGCCGTGCAAAGTTCGGGGCACCCCCTTCGGTAGGGATTGGTTCTCATTTCAAGGAGGTGGGTGATGACGACACCAGGTATGTCGATCGAGAGACACCCTGATATCGCCGAGTTGCGGGCTCGCTACGACCGAGTCTCGGAACAGCCGATGACGCAGGTCACCGAGGGCTTGATGTTCATGGCGGGCCTCTACATGGCGGCGTCGCCGTGGATTGTCGGGTTCGCGAGCCAGTCGGGCCTGGCGATGTGCAACCTGTTGTCGGGTGTTGCGGTGGCACTGCTTGCCGTCGGCTTCACGTCGGCCTACTCACGCACGCACGGCATGGCGTTCGTCGCGCCGCTGCTGGGTCTGTGGATGATCGTCAGCCCGTGGCTGGTCGTCGGAGTAACCACCACGGCGGGAATGATCTGGTCGAACGTGGTCTGCGGCATCGTTGTCTGTCTGCTGGGTCTCGGTATCACCGCCATGGGAATGGCGGACGGCGGAATGCGCATGAGGAGGAGGTAGTCGCGGCGCGTGCCTTCATGGGGATGGGGCACGAGTCACAGAAGCGCCCGCCGATTCGGTGGGCGCTTCGTTGTTCGCCTAATTCTGTTTGAGGAACGCGTCGTGCTCCTGGTGGGAGCGTTTGATGAGGTCCATGAGTGCGGTTTCTTCGCGGACCATCTTCTTGAACTTCGGGTCGAGCTTCTTGAGCTGTTCCTCCTCATTGAGCAACTTGTCATACATGCGTTCGCGCTCGGCCAGGTCGGCGGTGTAGTCGAGGTCGAGGTAGTTGATCGCGTGCCGCCGGGCACCGGCGATGGCGGATTGTGCCCGGCCCCGCTTGCTGGTGAGCGACGCGATCACGGTGATGACGAGGATGCCGATGATGACGGCCAGCGACGCGAACGTGCTGATCTCGATGACGTTCACCGGTTCGCCGTCGTTGACGAACGGCAGGTTGTTCTCGTGCAGCGCATGCAGGATCAGCTTGACCCCGATGAACGCGAGGATCGCGGACAGTCCGAACGACAGGTAGATGAGGCGGTCGAGGAGTCCGTCGAGCAGGAAGTACAGCTGCCGAAGACCCATCAGCGAGAACACGGTGGCCGTGAAGACGACGAAGACGTTCTGGGTGAGGCCGAAGATCGCGGGAATGGAGTCGAGCGCGAACAGGATGTCGGTGCCGCCGATCGCAACCATCACCAGCAGCATCGGCGTCATCGCCCGCTTGCCGTTCTCGATGGTGAAGAGTTTGTCGCCGTCGTAGTGCTCGGTGGTGTGCATGAACTTCTTCGCGATCCGGATGATGAAGTTGTCGGCCGAGTGCGAATCCTCGGTCTCGGGTCGCAGCATGTTGCCGGCGGTGATCAGCAGGATCAGGCCGAAGAAGTAGAACACCCACGCGAACGAATTGATCAGCGCGGCGCCGAGGAAGATGAACGCGGTCCGGGCGAAGATCGAGAACACGATGCCGAACAGCAGGACCTTCTGCTGGTCTTCGCGCGGGACCCGGAAGCTGGACATGATGATGAGGAAGACGAAGAGGTTGTCGACGGACAGCGCCTTCTCCGTGACGTAGCCGGCGAAGTACTCCGAGCCCATGTCGACGCCACCGAAGATCAGGACCGCGACTCCGAAGAGCAACGCGAGTCCGACGTAGATCGACGACCAGATCGCCGCTTCCCTCAGCGTCGGGATGTGCGCGTGGCGGACGTGGAAGAAGTAGTCGAACGCGAGCAGCGCGATGATCACGATGATCGTCACAATCCAGGCGAACGGGGTCACATGCATCGTCTCTGCCTTTCAGCTGAAGCGAACGCGCCTGTTCGTCAGCGTAGTCGCGCGCGGGGCGCGACTTGGCAGAACCGCCGCTGTCGCCGGGACGGCACACGAGCTGCCGTCCCGGCGACCGGGCTCATCGTCGGTCGCCGAACACCGTCCGGTGCCAGTCCTTCCTGGCGGTTCCGGTGATGTCGGACATGACGTGCTTGACGTTGGTGTACTCGTCGAGCGAATACGTCGACATGTCCTTGCCGTAACCGGACGCCTTGTACCCGCCGTGGGGCATCTCGCTGATGATCGGGATGTGGTCGTTGATCCAGACACACCCTGCGGCGATGTCGCGGGAGGCGGTTTGAGCCCGGTACAGGTCCCGCGTCCAGGCGGACGCCGCCAGCCCGAAGTCGGTGTCGTTGGCGAGTGCGATTCCGTCCGAATCGTTTTCGAACGGCAGGACGACGAGAACCGGGCCGAAGATCTCCCGCTGCACGATCTCACTCGACTGCTCGGCACCCACGACGAGTGTCGGCTCGTAGTAGAAGCCGGACGCGAGGTCGCCCCCGGGGACGGATCCGCCGCGGACGATCTTCGCCCCGGTGTCGCGGGCGCGATCGATGAATCCGGCGACGTGCTGCTGCTGTCGCCGCGACACCAACGGACCCATGTCGGTACCGGGATCGGACGGGTCGCCCAGTCGGACGGTATCCATGAGCGAGGCCACCCCGGCGACGAAGTCGTCGTACAGCGGGCGCTGCACGTAGGCGCGGGTGGCCGCGGTGCAGTCCTGACCTGAGTTGATGAGGGCACCGGCGACGGCCCCGTTGATCGCGGCCTCGAGGTCGGCGTCGTCGAACACCACGAAGGGGGCCTTCCCACCCAGTTCCAGATGGAGTCGCTTGCCCGCCGCGGCGGCCGCGATCTGCCGTCCCACGGGCGTCGATCCGGTGAAACTCACCATGCTCACGTCCCGGTGCGACACCAGCGACGACCCGGTCGTCACGCCGCGGCCGGTGATCACGTTGACGACGCCGTCCGGCATTCCGGCTCGGGACGCGGCCTCCGCGAACAGCAGCGACGTGAGGGGAGTGATCTCCGCCGGTTTGAGCACGATGGTGTTGCCTGCGGCGACCGCGGGCAGGATCTTCCACGCGGCCATCTGCAGCGGATAGTTCCACGGCGCGATCGAGCCGATCACCCCGACGGGTTCGCGGCGGATGCTGGACGTGTGGTCGGGTGAGTACTCGCCCGACGCCTTGCCCTCCAGATTGCGGGCCGCGCCGGCGAAGAACGACACGTTGTCGATCGACCCGGGAACGTCGAACTCGGTCGACAATTTGAGGGGCTTGCCCGTCTGCCGGGTTTCGGTGCGTGCGATGTCGTCGGACATGTCCGTGAGCTCGGCGGCCCATCGAGTCAGGACGGCGGAACGCTCGCCCGGGCTCGTCGTCGACCAGTCCGCGTAGGCGGTCTTCGCGGTGGCGACCGCGTCGTCGACGTCGTCCACCGACGCTTCGGTGCGGGAGGAGATCACCTCACCGGTGGCCGGATCGAGCACCTCGTACCGCTCGGCTGCCCGGCCGTCCCGGTAGCGGCCGCCGACGTACAGCCCGGGAAGGTCCTGGTGGTTCACAGCAGGGTCCAGGCTTCGGTGAGGACGCTGCGGAGGATGTTTTCGATTTCGTCGAATTCGG
>NZ_LTCZ01000076.1:96549-107564 GCF_001583455.1 Rhodococcus sp. LB1
CCCGGCAGTACAGGCCGGCGTCGAACAGGGCGGTGGAGAGGAACCCGTGCAGGATCCGTTCGGCTTCGTCGTCGGTGAACGACTCCTTGGTTGTCTTGTCCTTGACCAGTTCGATGCCGTAGAAGAAGCCCTCCCCGCGCACGTCGCCGACCATCGGCAGGTCGGTGAGCTTGTCGAGGGTGGCCCGGAACGCCGGCGCCTGCTCGGCGACGTGGGCGTTGAGGCCCTCGCGTTCGAAGATGTCCAGGTTCGCCAGCGCCACCGCCGCCGAGACGGGGTGCCCGCCGAAGGTGTAGCCGTGCGCGAACATCGACGTCCCGTCGGAGAACGGTTCGAACAACCGGTCCGAGGCGATCATCGCCCCGATCGGCGAGTACCCGGAGGTCATCCCCTTGGCGCAGGTGATGATGTCGGGCACGTACCCGAAGTCGTCGCACGCGAACATCGACCCGATCCGGCCGAACGCGCAGATCACCTCGTCGGAGACCAGCAGCACGTCGTACTCGTCGCAGATCTGCCTGACCCGCTCGAAGTAGCCGGGCGGGGGCGGGAAGCAGCCGCCGGCGTTCTGCACCGGTTCGAGGAAGACGGCGGCGACGGTGTCCGGGCCCTCGAATTCGATGGCCTCGGCGATCCGGTCGGCGGCCCAGATCCCGAACGCCTTCGGGTCCGAGCCGAGGGGTTCGGGGGCCCGGTAGATGTTGGTGTTGGGGACCCGGAACGCGCCGGGGGTGAGCGGTTCGAACGGGGCCTTCAGGGCGGGGATGCCGGTGATGGCGAGGGCGCCCTGCGGGGTGCCGTGGTAGGCGATGGAGCGGGAGATCACCTTGTGCTTGCCGGGTTTGCCGACCTTCTTGAAGTACTGCTTGGCCAGTTTCCAGGCGCTTTCGACGGCCTCGCCACCGCCGGTGGTGAAGAAGACCCGGTTCAGGTCGCCGGGGGCGTAGCCGGCGAGGCGTTCGGCGAGTTCGATCGCCGGTGGGGTGGCGTAGGACCAGAGCGGGAAGAACGCGAGCTGTTCGGCCTGCTTGGCGGCGGCCTCGGCGAGCTCTAGGCGGCCGTGCCCGGCCTGGACGACGAACAACCCGGACAGCCCGTCGAGGTAGCTTTTGCCGGCCGCGTCCCAGATCCGGGCGCCCTCACCGCGGGTGATGATCGGCGGGGTGATGTTCTCCCCGTGCCGGGAGAAATGCCCCCACAGGTGGCGGCGGGCGGCCGCCTCGAGTTGCGGCGTCGTGGGCGAAGTGTTGGTAACCGTGGTCATCGGGTTCCCCAATCATATTGCTGTTTGACAAGTTTCAGGTACACCATCGTCTCGGTGCCGAGCACACCGGGAATAGTGCGAATTTCTTTGTTGAGCACGGTCAGGAGGTGGTCGTCGTTCTCGCACACGATCTCGGCCAGAATGTCGTAGGCGCCTGCCGTCAACACGACGTAGTCGATGGCGTCGACGTCGGCGAGCCGGGCGGCGATGTCGGTGACGTCCCCGGTGCAGCGGATTCCGACCATGGCCTGACGTGAGAATCCCACTTGAACGGGGTCGGTGACCGCGACGATCTGCGTGACGCCGGTGTCGATCAGCTTCTGCACGCGTTGGCGTACAGCCGCTTCCGACAGTCCGACGACCTTGCCGATGGCCGAGTAGGACCGCCGTCCATCCTCCTGAAGTTGCTCGATGATCTGCTTGGACACGGGATCGAGAGAGGCAGGCTGCTCAGACATGGTCGAATCCTCCCTTGCTCGTGGTGTCGAAGACAATCGGCTCGGACATTTCGGAACTATCGCCTCTTCCTGGTGACGTGGGTACTCACGATTCGGGCACCTTCACTTCGGTGTCGGCGGTGAGGGTGCGTCCGCGGAAGAAGTTCCGGGAACCGGTCGCGAAACACAGCAACATCAGGGGGATTCCGACCACCAGCATTCCGACGCCGAGAACGAACACGCCCCCGAACGGGCCGAACGCGGTGAATCCGTAGTCGGGACGCAGCATGTCGACGGCGCTCTGGACGAAGGCCCACGTCATGCAGAGGGCGCCGAGCAGCGGAAAGATGCCCCGCATGAACAGATTACGTGCCGAGTCGAGGAGTGTCCGACGGAAGTACCAGACACACGCGTAGGCGGTGATGCCGTAGTAGAAGGCGACCGCGAGTCCGAGCGACGCCACCGAATCCTGCAGGGCGTTGGCGCTCGCGAACGACAGGACCAGGTAGAACAGGAGCGCCGACGCTCCCATGACCAGGGTTCCGAAGCCGGGGGTCATGTATCGGGGGTGCACGGTGGAAAATTTTCGCGGCAGTGCCTCGTAGACCGCCATCGACAATGTTCCGCGGGCCGTCGGCAGGATGGTGGTCTGGGTCGAGGAGAGCGCGGAGATCGAGACCGTCAGCAGCAGTAACGACGCTGCCACCGGTCCGGCGACCGGCCCGCCCAGAGTGGTCAGCACGTCGTCGACGTTTTCGGGATTGTTCAGGCCGATGCCGGTGTCCCCGAACCCGGCGAACGACTGGACCGCGTATCCGACCAGGACGTACGTGGCGACGAGAATGACCGTGGTCAAGACCGCGGCGCGGCCGGGAGTCCGCTCGGAATCCTTTGTTTCCTCACCGACTGCCAGGCAGGCATCCCACCCCCAGTAGATGAAGATGCACAGGATGATGGCCTGTGCGGCACTGGACATCGAGACGCCGGTGGGAATGATCCAGTCGAGTTTCGGGGTGATCGCCTGCGGGCCGGCGGTGCCGCCGAACACCTTCGACAGTGCGATGACGCTGACACCGATGAGGACGGTGAACTGCACCGCGATCAGGACATTCTGCAGCCGTTCGCTGATGAGGATGCCGCGAAAGCTGACGTACGTCATGGCCGCGATGAAGAAGCACCCCAGCAGCACCTTCGCGGCGAGCGACTCGGCTGCCGCGTGCAACCCGAGAACCTCGAACAGGTAGATCGCCGCAATCTCCGCGGTGTTGGCGAGGACGATGATCGCGGACACGGCGAGTCCCCACCCCGCCATCCAGCCGATCCACGGACCGAACGCCTTGGTGCCCCAGGTGAACGAGGTCCCGCAGTCCGGGGTGTCGCGATTGAGCTCGCGGTAGGCGAACGCCGTGAGCAACATCGGGATGAACGCAACGAGGAACATCGACGGTGCCTTGTCGCCGACTGCCAGAACGACGTATCCCAGCGTCGCGGCGAGGCTGTAGGCGGGCGCGACCGAGGACAGCCCGATCACCGTGTTGCCGATCAATCCCAGTGCGCCGCTGTTGAGGCCCTTCGCGGTGCCGAGCGGGTTCTGGGTCTTCGAGGGCTGGGTCTTCAAGGGTGGAGGTTCGGCAATGCTCATCAAGTCTCCCTCGAGGTGTGCGGGTGCGGGCAGACGTGCCCGTGCAGGTGTAGTACAGGGGTGCAGTGGTTTTCGCGGCTATGTTGCCGGTGCGGCGATGAAGATCTTTCGCAGCGTGTCGCGCACGATCCAGCGGGTCTTCTGGCCGGACCGTACGTGGACGACACTTCCGGGACCGAGCTCGAGATCCGGGGTACCGTCGTCGAACTGCACTGTCGCGTCGCCGCTGAGCACGACGAACACCTCGTCGATCTCGACGTCGCACGAGGTGCTGGGCTCGATCTCCCACACGCCGACGGTGACACCGGCGAAGTCGCCGAGCACTCGTTCGCCGACCTTCGGCACGCTGTCGCCGATCACCTGCTCGTCGGGCAGGCAGTGGTAGTCGAGATCGGTGGTTCGAGCATCGGTATGCGGTCCGGATTCCCAGGCGACGACCCCGGTCGCGGGGTCGCTCACGAGTCGAATCCCAATCCCACCGCGTCGAGAGCCTTGAGGAAGAGGTTCCGTCGGCCCTCCGTGTGATCGGCGCGATCGAGGGACCATCGGGTGGCATTGATACCGGCCGCCGCCAACGGTTCGGGCGGGAAGGGGAGGGGCATGGACTTCACCAAGTCCAACTCCGTCAACGCCGTCGTCTCGCCGGACACCTTGTCGAGCATGACGTTCGCCGCGAAGCGGGAGGCGCCGACACCGAGACCGGTGAAGCCGGCCGCGTACGCGATCCGCCCCTTCGCCGCGGAACCGAAGAACGAGCAGAAGCGTGTCGACGTATCGATGACGCCGCCCCACTTGTGGGTGAACTCGAGGCCCTCTAGCTGAGGAAACGTCGTGAAGAAGTGGCTCGCGAGCCTCGCGTGGGACTCGGGGCGGTCTTCGAGGTCGTGGTGCATTCCCCGCCCGAAATGGTAGATCGCGTCGTATCCGCCCCAGAGGATTCGGTTGTCGCGGGTGAGCCGGTAGTAGTGGAATTGGTTGGACATGTCGGCGACGCCCTGCCGCGCAAACCATCCCACCTCCGTGAGCTGTGCGTCGGACAGCGGTTCGGTCATGAGCACGTAGTCGTACACCGGAACCGTGTGCAGCCGATACCTCTTCAGCAGGGACGGAAAGGCATTGGTTGCCAGGATCACTCGTCCGGCCGACAGGGTCGCGGACGCCGTCCGAACGCCGACCCGGGACGACGATCGGGAGCGGACGAGATCGAGAACCTTGGTGTGCTCGAACATCTCGACACCGTGCTCCGCGCAGGCGCGGCCGAGTTCGGTGGCGAGCTTGGCCGGATGTACCAGCGCGGTGGACTGCTTGTCCCACACACCGGCCAGATACGTGGGCGAGTTCACCTGCGCCCGCATCGCGGGCCCGTCGAGCACCGTGGTGGTAGCGCTCGGCGGCGTGTCGAACACGTCCTTCGCCTGGTAATCGGCGATCGCGACCGAGATCGCGCCGTTCCGTTCGAAATCGCAGTCCAACCCCAGAGTGTGGACGGTCTTCTCGATGGCGTCGAGGTTCTCGAGCCCGAGCGCTTCGAGGGCGTCGATCTCCCCCGGCCAGCGTCGTCGTCCGTTCTCGCTGCCGTGGGTCAGGCTGGCTTCGACGAACCCGCCGTTGCGACCGGAGGCGGCCCAACCGATGGTCTCGCCCTCCACGAGCGCGACGGACAGTTCGGGGTGGCGCTGTTTCGCGAGCAGAGCACTCCAGAGTCCGGTGTATCCGCCGCCCACGACCACCAGGTCGTACGCGGCGTCGGCCGAGGTGGTCGGGTAGGTGGGTGTGTCGGCGACGTCCTCGATCCAGAACGGTGCCAACCGGGTGCGCCGGAGCGCATGGTCGACGACCTTCGCGTTCGGTTGATTCTTCTCGAACACTGTCTGCAGCATGGAGCACCTTTGTTGGTGGAATGACCGAAAGGTGACGTGTGAGGCACGTCACCGTGGCTCCCATCCTGACCTACGCCTGCCACTATTTCAATAGCAATAGGCGAGAAATGTTGCGGATTCAGTTGTAGAAGTAAGAATCGGAAACCGAATCGGTTGTCTCCTGCCGGCTGGCCTCGTCAGCGCGCGACCGTGCCGAGGTGTAGCGACACCGAGCGGACCGGGCTGATCCTGGCCGCGTCGCCGGACTTCACGGCGTGAACGGTGCCGAACTCGACGGTCTCGTCGGGGTAGGTGCCCGCGAACGCGTAGGCGTAGTAAGTGCCGGCGACCGCATCTCCCGGGACCGTGTAGGCGATGGCCTCCTCGAGCACCTCGCCGGGTTGCAGGTCGACGTCGACCGGCCCGAAGAACGGATCGCTGGTCCGGCCGTCCGGGGAGACTGCGCTGACCCACACCTGCCCTGCATAGGGACGGTCGTCGGGCGCCTCGACGAGCATGGTCGTGTCGACGGTGCCGCCGCCCGCGGGCAGCGTGGTGTCGGAATCCGCGCGCAGCGTGACCCGCACCGGCAGGTCCGTGTCGGGGTTCGCCGGCCCGGTCGACGCGGGGGAACCGTCACCGACCTCGGGCCAGCCGTTCGCCCACACGATCCGGTCGATCATCCCTTCGCGCCGGCGGGCTCCGCTGGGCAGGTCCCGGTTGTCGCGCGGAATGGCGTGGTACACGATCCAATCCGAGCCCGCGTCGTCGGAGACCACCGTGTTGTGTCCCGGTCCGGCCCACGGTTCGCTGCCGGCGAGGATGAGCGCCCCGCCGCCGTCGTTCAGGTCCTGACCCTTCCGGTCGAGGTACGGCCCCGTCAGCGACTCCGACCGGCCGACGAGGACCCGGTAGGCCGTGTCGGCGCCGTTGCAGCAGTTACCGGCGGAGAGGAACAGGTAGTAGTAGCCGTCGTGGAATTCGACGTAGGGGCCCTCGAAGCGCTCGTCCGCGACCCGGACGGGTTCGCCGGCCGCCGCGGTCCCGTCCGGGCTGAGCGGGATGGCGTGGACGCCCTGGAAGTTGCCGACGAACATCGTCTTCGTCGTGCCGTCGTCCCACACGAACGGGTCGATGGTGCCGCCGACGCCGACGTCGTGGGCGCAGAACACGGGCCGGCCCAGATCGGTCCACGGTCCGGTGGGCCGGTCGGCGGTGGCGAGACCGATGCACGGGTTCGACTCGTCGTAGAGCGAGTAGTACAGGCTGAACTGACCGTCGGACTCGAGCACGTTGGGCGCCCACGCGAGCTTGCCGTCCGGATGCCACGCGGGCCGGTCGGGGAAGACGTCGCCGAGATACATCCAGTCCATGAGGTCGGCGGACTTGAAGATCGACATGTTGTGCATGCCCTGGCCGTCGCCCCAGTCGTCGGCGGTCGTGTACATGTAGAACATGCCGTCGGACGCGCGGACGACGCTCGGGTCGGCGGCCACCGGTTGCACGATCGCTTCGGCCGTCGCCGACGGGGCCGGCGCACCCATGAAGACGAGAAGCATCAGCGTCGTTACGATCCACCCGCGCCGCGGACGGTGTCGGGTGCCGGACTTGTGCAGCGCAGCATCGTCAGTGTCCACGTCACTCCCAACCTCGCCCGCCCGGAATCCGCAAATCTATAAGGGTGAGGTCGAGGTTAAGGGTGGAACCGGCTCACTGCGCCGGACTGCAACCGAACCGTGTTCTGCCGGCGGTGACCGGCGTCAGGTCGTGGGGTCGAGCAGAACCAGAGGGATCTCGCGGTCCGTTTTCTTCTGGTACCCTGCGTATCCCTTGTAGGCGGCGGTCACCTTGGGCCACAGACGGGCCCGCTCCTCGGGGGTTGCCATGTGGGCACGCATGGACTGCGCGGGGTTTCCCTGGAGCGACAGTTGGACCACCGGGTTGGCCTGCAGGTTCAGGAACCACGCGGGGTTGCGGTCGTCGCCACCACGTGACGCCACCACGACGAGGGTGTCACCTTCCCGCACCGGCACGGTCAGCATGACGCTGTGCACCTTCCCGGTCTTGCGGCCGACGGTGGTCAGCTCCACCGCCGGCATCTTGCCGAAACTCCGCCCCACCCGCCCGCCGGTAACGCGCAGCAGGGCGCGGTGGGCGGCGTTCATGAACTTGAGTCCGCGGTCCGTCGGCATGGTTTTCAGCGTAACGGTTTCAGTGTCCGGGGGAGGTTGCCTCCGCCGTTGACGGATGGTCGTGGACGAGTTCGCTCGGGCCGATTCCGGCCTCGCCGGCGATTCCGGCGAGTTCCGCGCCGACCGACTCGTGCGGCTCGTCCGCCGTCGCCTTCTTCTGCGGGCCGGTGAGCAGCGAGGCGATTCCGCCGATCACGCACGCGACGATCGCGAAAGCGAACGCCATGGCGAGGCCGTCGGCGAACGGACCCGAGATCAGCTGGGGGAAGAAGTCCAGGCCGGTCAGGTGCGCCTGTTGCTGCTCGGTGAGCGAGGACAGTTGCGGTCCGAGCAGTTCCTGGATCGGGTTGACGCCGAGGAACGCCGCGAACAGCACAGCCACGGCGGGGAGATTCGCGATCTGGGTGGCCTGCGCCGCGGGAACCCCGTTCGCCATCAGTCCGTCGCTCATCGCGGCCGGAAGGTGGGAGCTGAGTCCGGCGATCATCAGACTGAAGAAGAATCCGATCGACAGCACCATCGCCGCGTTCTGGAACGTCGTCATCATGCCCGCGCCGACGCCGCGCGCGTCGGCGGGAAGGCTGTTCATCACCTCCGCCCGGTTCGGCGCGGAGAACATCCCCATTCCGACGCCGTTGATCAACAGCGTCACGGCAAATGCCCAATAGTCGAAGTCGACCGGCAGGGCGATCAGCAGACCGAACGTGCCCGCGGTGATGAACATGCCAGTGCTGGTGAACCACTTGGTGCCGAACCGGTCGGAGATGACCCCGGATACCGGTGCCGACAGCAGGAATCCGATGGTCATCGGCAGCATGTAGATGCCCGCCCACAGTGGGGTGCGACTGTAGTCGTAGCCGTGCTGCGGCAGCCAGATGCCCTGGAGCCAGATGATCAGGATGAACTGCAGTCCGCCGCGGCCCAGTGACGCGACCAGATTGGCGATGTTGCCCCAGGTGAACGACTTGATCTGGAACAGATGCAGGTTGAAGAGGGGATTCGCGACCTTGGTCTCGATGACGCAGAAGATCGCGAGGACTGCGAGACCGCCGACGAGGCACCAGAGCACCAGCGGGCTGCCCCAGCCCATCGATGACGAGCCGTACGGCTGGATGCCGTACGTGATGCCGACCAGCACGGCGATCAGTCCGACGGCGAACGTGATGTTGCCCCACCAGTCGATGTCGGCATGCCGGCGGACGCCGGTGTCGCGGAGTTTGAGGTAGGCCCAGATCGTTCCGACCACGCCGAACGGAACCGAGACGAGGAAGATCAGATTCCAGTGGATCGGCGCGAGGATGCCGCCGATGAGCAGGCCGAGGAAGGATCCGGCGATCGCGGCGACACCGTTGATCCCGAGCGCCAGCCCACGCTGATCAGCGGGGAAGGCGTCGGTGAGGATCGCCGACGAGTTCGCCATCAGGAACGCTCCACCCACGCCCTGGACGACGCGCCACCCGATGAGCCACAGTGCCGCCTCGGTCCCGTCGAACCACGTCACTGCCAGGAAGATCGAGGCGATCGTGAACACCGCGAAGCCCATGTTGTACATCCGGGCGCGACCGAACATGTCGCCGAGCCGTCCGAAACTCACGACCAGGACTGCGGTGACGACGAGGAAGCCCATCATCATCCAGAGCAGGTAGCTCGTGTTGCCGGGTTCGAGTGGGTTGAGGTGGATGCCCTTGAAGATGTCGGGGAGCGCGATCAGCACGATCGACGAGTTGATCGTCGCCACCAGCATGCCGAGGGTGGTGTTCGACAACGCAATCCACTTGTAGTGCGGGCCGAGTTCGTCGAGTGTCCGGGTGTCGTCACCGATCGGGGCGGAAGGTTCCTTCGTATGGGAGACCAAGGGATTTCACCTCTCGGGTTTTCATAGTTTTGAAAAGTAAGTAATCGGAAAGCAAAGTGTTCGGTTGTCGCGTCTTCGTTGTGGTGGGCGATCGGACGACCGCGGCATCCACCGAATGGGATGCCCGGATTGTCCGGTATGTCACTGTCGCTCAATCGGTTCCGTCGAGACGGCCGATCAGGGTTGTGATGATACGACGTCTCGTTCCACCCCGCACCCCAGGCACTGTGGCCCGATCGGGGGACAGCCGAACCACCCGATTCCGGGTCCGATCGGAGGACAGTCGCGACGCCCGATACGCGACAGGATGATCTTCATGCGAGTCGGACGCAGGAACAGGACGAGGTAGATGTCGACGATAGCGAGCACCACGCTGGCAGAGGTGGCGTACGAGTGGTGCACCGAGGCGGAGATTCAGGTGCAGCCGTCGGCTGTCGCGGGCGGGCGGAATGTCATGCGCAGCGTGCTGTTCATTGGTAACCCGTCCACCGTCACCGAAGTGACGCACTGGGCCGCCGTGCGGCACTGGACGGTGGAGCAGGGGCTGAAACCCGTACGCGAACTCCAGGGTGATGTGCTGTGCGCGATCGTCACCGAGGCCGTCGCCGACGGGACCTGCGCGTCGGCGGATGCGGCGGTCGTGCAGCGCGTGCGCGCCCGAGGCCTGGACTGCATCCCCGTCTACGACATCGAGCCGTGGGGGACGGCCCGGTTGCCCGGTGCGCTTCCGCCTACGTCGGCTCCGTGAGCGCGCGTTGGGCCGCGGGCCAGAACTCGAATCCCGCGGTCATCAGTCCGCCGAGCCCGATGATGATCACCGCGGCGTCGACGCTGGTCCGCCCCTCCTTCGCCCAGTAGACGTCTTGCAAGTCCAACAGCAACGCCAACTCGTCGACGATGAGCGCGGTACCGACGCCGTACGAGATGGGCACCGTCGGATGGCGGCGTTGCTTCTCGGAGCCACGTACCGCCACCGCCCCGACCCCAGCCAGCGCCGCGATGCCGAGGTTGTAATGGTGGAAATGACGGCCGTGGAGACTCAACCCACCGCCGGCCGGTCCGTGCCCGCGCCTGATCCAGTGAGTCAACGCCCGCACCCCCGCGAACGTCAGCGTGAACGCACCCCACGACACCACCGCCGACTGCTCACTCGGATCGAGCTTCCGCCGCCACGCAGCGCGCAGACGGCGCCAGCGGCTGCGGTGGGGTTCGGTCGCCGGGTCCTGGGTCGTCACACCGTCAAGCGTGCCACCCGTCCGGGTGCTTCGTATGTCATTTTGTCGTGAAACCATTGACTCGAACATATGTTCGAACTAAGATTCAAGGATGAGGCTCGGGGGAGATATTCAGGGGGCGTTGTCGGACGAGATTCTGGCGACCGCGGTCGGTGATGCGTGGCGTCTGGCCGAGGCGGAGTTGCTCGAATCGGTCGTTCGTATCTCGGAGGAGATTCAGCGACTCGAAGCCCTGCGGGTCAAGCTCGTCGGTGCCGTCGACCACCGATGCAAGGTCGACGTGCTGGGGTTTCCGAACGCCAAGATGTGGCTGGCCTCCAAGACGCTGCTCGAGGTGGGGGCGGCGGGGCGAATCGTGCTGTTGGGCCGAGGTTTGCGTCTCCAACCTGAAATCGCGGACGAGTACTTCGACACCAACATTTCGGCGGAGCACGCAGCGCTGATCATGAAGTTCTGCGAACGGCCACCCAAGGGCATGCCGCTCGAAGCGATGGACGACTGCCGAAATGCGTTGCTGTTCGCGGCAACCGG
>NZ_LTCZ01000077.1:0-21443 GCF_001583455.1 Rhodococcus sp. LB1
CCTGCAGCAGCTGCTGCAGGCGTTCGGCGGTCCCGGCCGCAGCGCGATGGGCTTCGTGCCGTCGTACTCGATGCACCCGATCATCGCGGACGGCACCGAAACCGAGTGGCTGCCGATCTTCCGCCGCGCCGACTTCGCGCTCGACGTGGGCGCCGCGACCGCGGCGATCGCCGAGCGCAGGCCCGACGTCGTGTTCGTCACCAGCCCCAACAACCCGACGGGACACAGCGTCGGCATCGCGGAACTGCGCCGGGTCCTCGACGCCGCCCCGGGCATCGTGATCGTCGACGAGGCGTACGCCGAATTCTCCGACGCGCCCAGCGCCCTGACGTTGATCGACGAGTACCCGTCGAAGCTCGTCGTGTCGCGGACGATGAGCAAGGCGTTCGCGTTCGCCGGTGGCCGGCTCGGATACCTCGCGGCCGCACCGGCATTCATCGAGGCGCTGCTCCTGGTCCGGCTGCCGTACCACCTGTCGGTGGTCACGCAGGCCGCTGCCCGCGCGGCGCTGCGGCACGCGAACGAGACGCTCGCCAGCGTGCACGCTCTCGCAACGGAGCGGGTGCGGGTGTCGAAGGCATTGGAGGACACGGGGTTCCGCGTCATCCCCAGTGACGCGAACTTCATCCTGTTCGGTGAGTTCACCGACAGAGCCCGCGCCTGGCAGGCCTACCTCGACCGCGGAGTGCTCATCCGGGACGTCGGCATCCCCGGATACTTGCGCGCCACCGTCGGGCTGGCCTCCGAGAACGACGCCTTCATCGTGGCGAGCGACGAGATCGCCGCCACCGAACTCACCAGCTCAGGAGACCGAGGATGACCGACCGCATCGCCCGCGTGGAGCGCACCACCAAGGAATCCAGCATCACCGTCGAACTGAACCTCGACGGCACCGGCATCGTCGACGTCTCCACCGGGGTCCCGTTCTTCGATCACATGCTGACCGCGCTCGGCTCCCACGCGAGTTTCGACCTCACCGTCCACGCGAAGGGCGACATCGAGATCGAGGCGCACCACACGGTGGAGGACACGTCGATCGTGCTCGGTCAGGCGCTCGGTCAGGCGCTCGGCGACAAGAAGGGCATCCGCCGGTTCGGTGACGCGTTCATCCCCATGGACGAGACGCTCGCCCACGCATCGGTCGACGTGTCCGGTCGTCCGTACTGCGTCCACACCGGCGAACCGGAACACCTGCTGCACGCCGTCATCGGCGGCTACCCGGGCGTGCCGTATGCGACGGTGATCAACCGGCACGTGTTCGAGTCGATCGCGCTCAACGCGCGCATCGCCCTCCACGTGCGGGTGCTCTACGGACGCGATCAGCACCACATCACCGAGGCCGAGTTCAAGGCCGTCGCCCGCGCACTGCGCGAGGCGGTCGAACCGGATCCCCGCGTCACGGGTGTGCCGTCCACCAAGGGCAGCCTGTGATCCGGGCGCATTCGTGAGTGTCGTCCTCGTCTACGTCCTGTTCATCGCCGCGGGGATCGCGGCGGGCGGCGCGTACTCCATGTGGAAGTTCAACAAACTGGCCTCGGGCGTGCTGCTGGCACTGGCGGTGCTGGCAGCCGTGGCGGGCGTTCTCAGGTTGATGTAGTGCCCGTCGCAGTGGAGCCGCGCCGCGGCCTGCTCCGCACCCGCGGCATGCCCGCCGCGATGGTGATGGGCGCCGCGGCGTTCGGCGGCTGGGCGGTGCTGCTGCCCGTCGTTCCGCTGATCGTCTCGCTGTCCGGTGGCTCGGACACGCTCGCCGGCAGCGTCACGGCCGTGTTCATGGCCGCGACCGTCGTCACGCAGCTCGGTGTGCCCCGACTCCTGCGCAGGTGGGGGCATCGCTGGGTGCTCGCCGCCGGCTGCATGCTGCTCGGGCCGCCGTCGCTGCTCCTCTTGGTGTCCACCGAGGCGATCCCGGTGCTGGCCGTGTCGGCCGTCCGGGGATCGGGCTTCGGCATGCTCACCGTCGCCAGTAGTGCGCTGGTCGCCGAACTCGTTCCCCGCGAGATGCTCGGCCGCGCGACCGGTGCGCAGGGAATCGCGGTGGCCGCCGCGCAGATGGTCGGGCTGCCCGCGGGGCTCGCGATCATGCAGCACTGGTCCGCGACCCCCGTCTTCGTGATCGGCGCGCTCATTCCCGCTCTCGCGGTGGTCGCGATCACGCGCCTCCCCGCCATCCACGCCCCAGCGGATCGCACGTCGCAGGGCCGCATCCCGCTCGCCGTCCTGCTCACGCCGTGGCTTGCGATCGCGATCTCTGCGGCCGCATTCGGCGGCCTGTCCAGCCTGCTGCCCATCGCGATCTCGGAGCGAGCCTCGCTCGCCGGGGTGATCCTCGCCGTCTCGAGCGGTGCGACGCTGATCGGGCGATACGCCGCGGGATCCTTCTCCGACCGGCTGGGGGTGGGCCGCGCCCTGGTTCCCGCCCTGACGTTCGTGTGCCTCGGCCTGGTGCTGTTCGCCGTCGCGGCGGCGACGAGTGCGCCGGTGCCGCTGCTGGTGTGCGCGGCCCTGGCCTTCGGATTCGGATTCGGCGCGGTGCAGAACGAATCCCTCGTCATGATCTTCACCGCCGCGGGACCGGCTCGTTTCGGCTCGGCGAGCGCCGGATGGAACATCGGGTTCGACGCCGGAACCGGTTTCGGTTCCCTCGCACTCGGAGCCGTCGCGTCGGCGGCCGGGTACTCCTGGGTTTTCGCGGTCGCGGCGACGGCCGTCGCGGTGGTTCCGGCCGCCGGGATGGTCGTCGGCCGCGCCCTCGGGCGTCGTGCGGCCGCCGGATAAGGTTGTGTCATGACCGTCTCCACGATTGCCGTCCTCGACTACGGCTCCGGCAACCTGCATTCGGCCACCCGCGCTCTGGCCCGGACCGGCGCGCGCGTCGAGGTCACATCCGATCACAAGGTCGCACTCGCGGCCGACGGTCTGGTCGTTCCCGGCGTCGGCGCCTTCGCCGCGTGCATGGAGGGACTGCGCGCGGTCCGCGGCGAGCGGATCATCGGTCAGCGTCTGGCCGGCGGACGGCCGGTCCTCGGGATCTGCGTCGGCATGCAGATCCTCTTCGAACGCGGAGTCGAGTTCGGCGTCGAGGCGGAAGGCTGCGGCGAATGGCCCGGCACCGTCGAACGGCTTCAGGCCGACGTGCTGCCGCACATGGGATGGAACACGGTCGAGGCGCCGGAGAACAGCACGCTGTTCGCCGGCATCGATCCCGACACCCGGTTCTACTTCGTCCACTCGTACGCGGCCCAGTCCTGGGACATGCCGACGCCGGAGCGGCTGGCGCCCCCCGCCCTGACGTGGGCCGACCACGGCGGCAAGTTCCTCGCCGCCGTCGAGAACGGCGCGCTGTCCGCCACACAGTTCCACCCCGAGAAGTCCGGCGACGCGGGTGCCGAGCTGCTCCGGAACTGGGTTCGCAGTCTGTGACCGAACCCGGGGACGGGCGCGGCGACCTGTCGATCGGCAGGCTCGCGGTGTACGCGATGGGCGCCGCCACCGCGGTGCTGGTACTCGCCACCGCGATCATTCTGGTCGTGAAACCGGGCCCCGTCCTCGGCCTGATCGTCGGACTGCTCGGCGTCGCAGGTGCGATCGCGGCCATGGGCTACGTGTCGAAACGCATGACCCGCAACGCTTACGGTCCCGATCCCGAGGACCCGGAGCCGGGTTCCGACCGCTGAGCGACTAGGGTTATCGCACGTGAGCCTGGTCCTTTTGCCTGCTGTAGATGTCGTCAACGGTGAAGCTGTTCGCCTCGTCCAGGGGGAGGCAGGAAGCGAGACCGGATACGGCTCGCCTCGTGATGCCGCCCTCGCGTGGCAGAACGACGGTGCCGAGTGGGTCCATATCGTCGACTTGGACGCCGCGTTCGGCCGCGGCTCCAACCGTGAACTCCTCGCCGACGTGGTGGGCGAGCTCGACGTCCAGGTGGAACTGTCCGGTGGGATCCGCGACGACGCGTCGCTCGAGGCCGCACTGGCCACGGGCTGCGGACGCGTCAACCTCGGTACCGCCGCCATCGAAAACCCCGAGTGGTGTGCCCGCGCCATCGCCAAGTACGGCGAGAAGATCGCCGTCGGTCTCGACGTGCGCCTCGTCGACGGTGAATACCAGCTCCGCGGCCGCGGCTGGGTCACCGAGGGCGGAAACCTGTGGGAGACGCTCGCCCGGCTCGACAAGGACGGCTGCTCCCGGTACGTCGTCACCGACGTCAGCAAGGACGGCACCCTCACCGGCCCCAATCTCGAACTCCTCGCGCAGGTCTGCGCTGCCACCGACGCTCCCGTCGTGGCCTCGGGCGGCGTGTCCACCATCGACGACCTCCGGGCGATCGCCGGACTCGTCGATCAGGGAGTCGAGGGATCCATCGTCGGCAAGGCGCTGTACGCGGGGCGGTTCACCCTCCCCGAGGCGCTCGCCGCGGTCTCGGGCTGAGTTCCCACCATGGCCCTGTCCCGTGATCCCCGGGAGCTCCTCGCCGTCGCCAGTGAGCTGCTCGACGGCGTGCACGACCGGTTCGTCTCGGGCGTGGGTGCGCCCAGCGCCGTCCACAAGGGTCCCGACGACTTCGCGACCGCCGTCGACCTCGAACTCGAGAAGCGGCTGACCGGCGAACTGCGCGACCGGACCGGCATCGACGTGCACGGCGAGGAGTTCGGCGGCCCCGACCTGGGCAGCGGACCCGTGTGGGTGCTCGACCCCATCGACGGCACGTTCAACTATTCGGCCGGTCTGCCCACGGCGGGCACGCTGCTCGCGCTGCTCGACGACGGGGTTCCCGTTCTCGGTCTCACGTGGCTGCCGCTCGTCGGGCGCCGGTATGCGGCCGTCGCGGACGGTCCGCTGCTCGAAGGTGGCGCGCCCCTGCCTGCGCTCGGGCGCACGTCGCTCGCGTCGTCGATCGTGGGCTTGGGCGCACTGAACATCGACAGTCGCGGGCGCATCCCCGGCGCGTACCGGCTGCAGGTCCTCGCGCAGCTCAGCCGGGTGTCGTCGCGGATCCGGATCCACGGATCCACCGGCGTCGACCTCGCGTTCACCGCGGCCGGAATACTCGGCGGCGCGGTGGTGTTCGGCCACAATGCGTGGGACAACGCCGCCGGTGTCGCGTTGGTGCGCGCCGCGGGTGGTGTGGTGACGGATCTGGGCGGCAAGCCCTGGACGGTCACGTCCGACTCGGTGCTCGCCGGAGCGCCCGGAGTGCACGGCGAAATTCTCGATATCCTCGGATCACTGGGTGATCCTCGTTCCGAGCCTTCAGGAGGGCGTACGCAATGACTCTGGCGGTTCGAGTGATCCCGTGTCTGGACGTCGATGCCGGACGCGTCGTCAAGGGCGTCAACTTCGAGAACCTGCGGGACGCGGGTGACCCCGTCGAGTTGGCCGCCGCGTACGACGCCCAGGGCGCCGACGAGCTCACGTTCCTCGACGTCACCGCGTCCACCGCGGATCGGGGCACCATGCTCGACGTGGTGAGCCGGACGGCGGAGCAGGTCTTCATCCCGCTCACCGTCGGCGGCGGTGTCCGCACCGTCGAGGACGTCGACCGGTTGCTGCGCGCCGGCGCCGACAAGGTCAGCGTCAACACCGCGGCGATCGCCCGCCCCGAATTGCTTCGCGAACTCAGCGAACGCTTCGGCTCGCAGTGCATCGTGCTGTCGGTCGATGCGCGGACCGTGCCGCAGGGTCAGCCCGACACCCCGTCGGGGTGGGAGGTCACGACGCACGGCGGCAAGCGCGGCACCGGTATCGACGCGGTGGAGTGGGCGGTCCGCGGCGCCGAACTGGGGGTCGGGGAGATCCTGCTCAATTCGATGGACGCCGACGGCACGAAGGCCGGTTTCGATCTGCCGATGATCCGGGCGGTGCGTGCCGCCGTGCACGTGCCGGTGATCGCCAGCGGGGGAGCGGGCGCCGTCGAGCATTTCGCACCCGCGGTCGGCGCCGGCGCGGATGCCGTCCTGGCGGCCAGCGTCTTCCACTTCGGCGACATGACGATCGGCGACGTGAAGAAGTCCATGCGTGAAGAAGGGATCACCGTCCGATGAGTCTCGACCCCGCCATCGCGTCCCGGCTCAAGCGCAACGAGGCAGGACTGTTCAGTGCTGTCGCGCAGGAACGGTCGACGGGCGACGTCCTGATGGTGGCGTGGATGGACGACGAGGCCCTCGCTCGCACGCTCGACAGCCGCAAGGGAACCTACTACTCCCGGTCCCGTCAGCAGTACTGGGTGAAGGGCGAGACGTCCGGTCACACGCAGTACGTCCACGAGGTGCGGCTCGACTGCGACGGCGACACGGTGCTGCTCGTCGTCGATCAGGAGGGGGCGGCGTGCCACACGGGCACGCACACCTGCTTCGACACCGACGTGCTCCTCGCCGCCGAGTAGGGCGCCTCGGCGCTCGGGCAGAGTGCCTGCATGTCCTCGGGCAGAATGCCCACATGCCATTGATTCAGATCAGTCAGACACCGGGACTTACCGCGGAGCAGAAGCGCGCCACGATCGAGGCGGTCACCAAGGCCTACGCCGACGCGACGGGCAAGGATCCCGCGAAGGTGTGGGTGACGATCACCGAGGTCCCGCGCGACAGCTGGGGTGTCGGCGGGACGCCGCTGGGGTGAGTTGCCGGGACGCCGCTGGGGTGAGCTGCGGGGCTGTCAGGCTCGACCGGTTCCCGATGCGATGCTCTTGTCGAGTTGGGTGAGCATGGCGCCGGACAGTTCGGACAGCTGACGGACCTGTTCGGCGGACAGTCCGTCGAAGATCAGGGACCGGACGGATTCGACGTGCGGGGGCGCGGCTTCGACGACCTTGGCCATGCCTTCGTCTGTGAGGACGGCGTCGGAGCCGCGGCTACCGCGGATGCTCTCGCGGCGTACCCAGCCGGCTTTTTCCATCTTGGTGATGACGTGGGAGAGCCGGGACAGGGACGCGTTGGCGCGCTGGGCGAGCAGGGACAGCTGCAGGCGCCGGTTCGCTTCGCCGGACAGCGAGGCGAGGACGAAGTACTCGAAGTGGGTGAGTGCCGAGTCGCGTTGGAGCTGGGTGTCCAGTGCGGCGGGGAGCCGGGTGACCAGGGCGATGAGGGTGAGCCAGGCCTCCTGCTGCTCGGCGTCGAGCCATCGGGTGCCGGGCTCTGCCGGAGTGCCCTCGTCGTTACCACTCATCAGTGGTGTCCTCCATCCGTACGTCGATCCACGCGTGCAACGTGTTCAACATAGTTAGCACGTCGTGGGCCGGACCGTGCGTGGGGAATAGTTGCCGGGCCCACACCTTGACTCCTATAGTAACTTGAAGTTTCAACATTGAGTTTCCGGTGTTGGATCTCGATCCGAAGGAGTCGCGATGACCGCCACCATGCCCGCACTGTTCCTCAGTCATGGTGCGCCTCCGCTGGTGGACAGCGAACTGTGGGTGTCGCAGCTGGCGAAGTGGGCCGGCGACCTGCCGCGGCCGAAGGCCATCCTCATGGTGTCGGCGCACTGGGAGTCGGCGCCGCTCACGATCGGATCCACCACCACCGGCACGCCCCTCGTCTACGACTTCGGTGGCTTCCCCGAACGCTTCTACCGGACCACATACGAGTCGCCCGGCGCCCCCGAACTCGCGGCGCAGGTCGTGGCCCTGATGCCCGACGACGAGACCGTGTCGCACCAGCCGCACCGCGGCCTCGACCACGGCGCCTACGTGCCGTTGACGGTCATGTACCCCGACGCCGACATCCCGGTCCTGCAGATCTCGCTGCCCACGCTCGACCCGCAGCGACTGCTGCACCTCGGTGAGCGGCTGCGTCCCCTGCGCGAGCAGGGTGTCCTGATCGTCGGTTCCGGATTCACCACCCACGGGCTGCCGTTTCTGCGCGACCCGTCACCCGACGCGAAGGCACCCGGCTGGTCGTCGGAGTTCGACGCCTGGGCGGACGAGCGTCTCGCCGCGGGCGACGTCGATTCGCTCATCGACTTCCGCTCGCTCGCGCCGGGCATGCCGTACGCCCACCCGACGATCGAGCACTTCGCGCCGCTGTTCGTCACGCTGGGCGCCTCGAGCGATCCCGAGCAGATCCCCCGGCAGGTCATCGACGGCTTCTGGATGGGGCTGGCCAAACGGTCGATTCAGGTGGACTGACGCGTCCGGAGGAAGGCGAGCGCCTGATCGCCGTGCGTGTTGGCGCGGAACTCGCTCGAGATGACCTCGAGCACGGTGCGGTCGGTGTCGATGACGAACGTCGACCGCTTGACCGGGGCGAGCTTGCCGAGCAGTCCGCGGCGGACACCGAACTTCTCCGCGACGGCTCCGTCGGCGTCCGACAGCAGCGGGTAGTCGAACGACTGCGCCTGCGCGAACGATGCCTGCTTCTCCACCGCGTCGGTGGAGATCCCGGCGCGGGACGCGCCCACCGCGGAGAACTCGACTCCGAGGTCACGGAAGTGGCAGGCCTCGGCGGTGCACACCGGCGTCGACGCCGCGGGATAGAAGAACAGCACCAGAGGGCCGTCCTCGAGGAGGCTCGACAGCGATCGCGCGATGCCGTCCTGATCGGGCAGGGTGAATTCCGGTGCGAGCTGACCTGGCTTCATGAGAGCCGAGGCTACCCGCGCACGCAGACACGACGAGTGCGCCTGGGATGATGGTCGGCATGCACGGCGAGCCCACCACGATTCCCGCACCCGAGTCCGCCGCCACCCCGGCCGACGGCGGGTCCGACTCGACCACCACGCGCGAGCAGTTCCACGCTCTCGCCGCCGAACACCGGGTGGTCCCGGTGACGCGCAAGGTGTTGGCTGACGCGGAAACCCCGCTGTCGGCGTACACCAAGCTGGCGGCGAACCGGCCGGGGACCTTCCTGCTCGAGTCGGCGGAGAACGGCCGATCGTGGTCGCGATGGTCGTTCATCGGCGCGGGCAGTCCCGCCGCGCTCACCGTCGTCGACGGCGAGGCCGCCTGGTACGGCAACGTTCCCGCGGGCGCACCGTCCGGCGGCGACCCGATCGCGGCCCTCGGCCAGACGCTGGAACTGCTCCGCAGCGAGCGACTGCCCGACCTGCCGCCGCTGACCGGCGGCATGGTGGGATTCCTCGGATACGACGCGGTGCGCCGGATCGAGCGCATCGGCGAGCACGCCACCGACGATCTGCAGATCCCCGAGATGGTCATGTTGCTGGCGACGGACCTCGCGGCCGTCGACCACCACGAGGGCGCCATCACTCTAATCGCCAACGCGGTCAACTGGGACGGCACCGACGAGCGCGTCGACGAGGCCTACGACTCCGCGGTCGAGCGGCTGGACCGGATGACGCACGCCCTGTCGGCACCGGCGTCGTCCACCGTGTCCACGTTCGCGAAGCCCGCCCCCGACTACCGGCGTCAGCGCACCACCGAAGGTTTCGGCGCGGACGTGCAGAAGCTCGTGGGAGACATCGAGGCGGGTGAGGCCTTCCAGGTCGTGCTGTCGCAGCGCTTCGAGATCGACTGCACCGCGGACCCGATCGACGTCTACCGGATGCTGCGCGCCTCCAACCCCAGCCCGTACATGTACCTGCTCAACGTGCCGAACGGTGACGGCGAGACCGCGTTCTCGATCGTCGGTTCGAGCCCGGAGGCCCTGGTGACCGTGTCGGAAGGCGTCGCCACCACGCACCCGATCGCGGGCACCCGGTGGCGAGGGCACACCGAGGAGGAGGACATCCTGCTCGAGAAGGACCTGCTCGCCGACGAGAAGGAGAACGCGGAGCACCTGATGCTCGTGGACCTGGGCCGCAACGACCTCGGGCGCGTGTGCGAACCGGGCACGGTGAAGGTCCACGACTACCGCCACATCGAGCGGTACAGCCACGTGATGCATCTCGTCTCCACCGTCACGGGTCACCTCGCGGACGGCAAGCAGGCCCTGGACGCCGTCACCGCGTGCTTCCCGGCGGGCACCCTGTCGGGCGCGCCGAAGGTCCGGGCGATGCAGCTGATCGAGGAACTCGAACCGACGCGCCGCGGCATCTACGGCGGCATCATCGGGTACCTCGACTTCGCCGGCGACGCCGACACGGCCATCGCGATCCGGACCGCGCTGATCAAGGACGGCATCGGGTACGTCCAGGCGGGTGCGGGTGTCGTCGCCGACTCGAACCCCGAGTACGAGGACACCGAGGCGCGGAACAAGGCGATGGCGGTGCTCAGCGCGATCGCGGCGGCGCACACGCTCCGGACCCTGGGAGGCGACACGCAGTGAGTGACGCGTCGGAGACGGCCCGGGAACCCGGGCAGGCGGGACGTCGCCGGTCGATGATCTCGGTGCTGCTGCTCGCGGTCGCCGCGGTGTGCCTGTGGGGTGCCTCCCGGATGACGTGGGTGGAGGTCACCTCCTCCGACGGACTCGGTGAGGAGCGCACGTCCGCGCTCGTCGGCGGCACGTGGGCCGCGGCGCTCACGCCGCTGGCGCTGACCCTGGTCGCCGCGATCGCCGCGTCGTTCGCAGTGAAGGGCTGGGCGCTGCGGGTGCTCGGCGTCCTCGTCGCGGTCGTGGCCGTCGCGGCCGCGGTCCCCGCGGTGGGGTTGATCGTCTCGGGCGCCTCCGACGACGACGCGGGCCGGCTGGCCGAGCTACCGGGCCGCGCCGAGGTCCAGTCGGTGTCCGTGCACGTCGGTCCCGCCGTTCTCGCGCTGGTGGGCGCCCTGGCGGCGCTCGCCGCCGCGGTGGAACTCGTCCGCCGTCCGCGGGTGCGGGCCGGGCTCTCCTCCAAGTACGACAGCCCCGGTGCGCGACGGGACGCGGCGAAGAAGGCCGCCACCGATTCGGCGGAGGGGCCCGTCACCCAGCGCATGCTCTGGGACGCCCTGGACGCGGGGGAGGACCCCACGGTGGAAGACAAGAAAGCCGAACCTGTCGACCAAGTTGACGGACCGGACAAAGACCCGGGGACCCGAACGTAAACAGAATCAGAGTGCCATCTAGGCTGACTTCACCCCTGATGATGTTCCTCACATCGGGTTTCTGCCCAGAAAGGACTCGGGCCACGATGACCGTTCTCGACTCGATTCTCGACGGGGTGCGCGCCGACGTCGCCGCCCGCGAAGCCGTCCTTGACTTCGCCGCAGTCAAGGCTGCCGCCGCTGCCGCACCGCCGGCCCTCGATGCCGCGGCCGCCCTGCTCGAGCCGGGCATCGGAGTCATCGCCGAGGTCAAGCGGGCCAGCCCCTCGAAGGGTGCGCTCGCCGACATCACCGATCCCGCCGAGCTGGCCGCCGCCTACCAGGCCGGTGGCGCCCGGGTGATCAGCGTGCTCACCGAGGAGCGCCGGTTCCAGGGGTCCCTCGCGGACCTCGACGCCGTCCGCCGCGCGGTGAGCATCCCGATCCTCCGCAAGGACTTCATCGTCGGGCCGTATCAGATCCACGAGGCCCGCGCGCACGGCGCCGACGTCGTGCTGCTCATCGTCGCCGCCCTCGAGCAGGACGCGCTCGCGTCGCTGATCGACCGCACGGAGTCGCTGGGCATGACGGCCCTCGTCGAGGTCCACACCGAGGAAGAGGCCAACCGGGCGCTCGAGGCGGGCGCCAAGGTCATCGGTGTCAACGCCCGCAATCTCAAGACGCTCGAGGTCGACAAGAACACGTTCGGCGAGATCGCTCCCGGGCTGCCCACCGAGATCATCAAGATCGCCGAGTCCGGTGTGCGCGGCACGGCCGACCTGCTGGCCTACGCCGGTGCGGGAGCCGACGCGGTGCTGGTCGGCGAAGGCCTCGTCACCAGCGGGGATCCGCGCAAGGCGGTGGCCGATCTGGTCAACGCCGGCGCTCACCCGTCCTGCCCCAAGCCGTCACGCTGACGTTGCGTCGGCGGAACTGACCCGGACGGCGGCGGAACCCGGCGTTGGGGCAGACTGGACCTGTGACTTCACGTAATCAGGAAACCGTCTTCAAGGGTGGCAATCTGCCGACTGCCAGCGCCGGAATCGCCGAGCGCACGACGCACGACCCCGACGCCGGAGGACACTTCGGCGTGTACGGCGGACGGCACGTGCCCGAGGCCCTGATGGCAGTGATCGAGGAGGTCACCGCCGAGTACGAGAAGGCCCGCGCCGACGACGCGTTCCTGAACGAACTCGACCGTCTCCAGCGCGACTACACCGGTCGTCCGTCCCCGATCTTCGAGGCGAAACGGATGAGCGAGTTCGCCGGTGGGGCGCGGCTCATCCTCAAGCGCGAAGACCTCAACCACACGGGCTCGCACAAGATCAACAACGTGCTCGGTCAGGTGCTGCTCGCCAAGCGCATGGGCAAGACCCGCATCATCGCGGAGACCGGCGCCGGCCAGCACGGTGTGGCCACCGCCACCGCCTGCGCGCTCCTCGGCCTCGAATGCGTCATCTACATGGGTGCCGTCGACACCGAGCGGCAGGCGCTGAACGTCGCCCGCATGCGGTTGCTGGGCTCCTCGGTGGTGTCGGTCGAGTCGGGGTCGAGGACCCTGAAGGACGCCATCAACGAGGCGCTGCGCGACTGGGTCACCAACGCCCACAACACGTACTACTGCTTCGGCACCGCTGCCGGGCCGCACCCGTTCCCGACCATCGTCCGCGACTTCCAGCGCGTCGTCGGTCTGGAGGCGCGTGCCCAGGTGCAGGCGCTGACGGGCAGGCTGCCCGACGCGGTGACGGCGTGCGTCGGCGGCGGTTCCAACGCCATCGGCATCTTCCACGCGTTCCTCGACGACCCGGCCGTGCGGCTCGTCGGCTACGAGGCCGCCGGTGACGGCGTCGAGACCGGGCGGCACGCCGCCACGTTCGCGGCGGGCACCCCGGGCGCGTTCCAGGGCGCGTACTCGTACCTGTTGCAGGACGAGGACGGCCAGACCATCGAGTCGCACTCGATCTCCGCGGGCCTCGACTACCCCGGTGTCGGACCGGAGCACGCGCTCCTCAAGGACATCGGTCGCGCCACCTACGAGCCGGTCACCGACACGGAGGCCATGGACGCGCTGCGTCTGCTGTCCGAGCGTGAGGGCATCATCCCGGCCATCGAGTCCGCCCACGCCGTCGCCGGGTCGCTGCGACTGGGCCGCGAACTGGGGGAGGGCGCGATCATCGTCATCAGCCTGTCCGGGCGCGGCGACAAGGACATGGACACGGCCGCCAAGTGGTTCGGACTGTTCGATCCCGACGACTCGACCGAGACCACCACGACTGACAAGGAAGGTTCGGCCAAGTGAGCGAACGACTCTCGCGCCTCGCCCCGACGTTCGCGCAGTGCCGCAAGGAGAAACGCGCCGCGCTCGTCGGGTACCTCCCGGCCGGTTTCCCCACCGTGCAGGAGTCCATCGACGTGTTCAAGGCGATGGTCGAATCCGGTTGCGACATCGTCGAGGTCGGCATCGCCTACTCCGACCCGGTGATGGACGGGCCCACCATCCAGGCGGCGGCCGAGACGGCGCTGCGGAACGGTGTCCGGGTGCGTGACGTGTTCACCGTCGTCGAGGCGATCGCCTCCGTCGGCGGCAAGGCCGTCGTGATGACGTACTGGAATCCGGTCCTGCAGTACGGGGTCGACAAGTTCTCCCGCGACCTGGCGAGCGCGGGTGGCCTCGGCCTGATCACGCCCAACCTGATCCCCGAGGAGGCCGGCGAGTGGATCGCCGCGTCGAAGGAACACGACCTCGACCGGATCTTCCTGGTGGCGCCGTCGTCGACCGAGGAACGCCTCGCGATGACCCTCGACGCCAGCAGCGGCTTCGTGTATGCCGCGTCCACGATGGGTGTCACCGGCGCCCGTGACGCGGTGTCGTCGATGGCACCCGAGCTGACGGCCCGCATCCGCGCCCACTCGGACATCCCGGTGGGTGTCGGACTGGGTGTCCGCTCCGGCGCGCAGGCCGCCGAGATCGCCGCGTACGCCGACGCGGTCATCGTCGGATCCGCGCTGGTCACGGCCGCGGAGAGCGGTCTGGACGCGGTGCGCTCGCTCACGAAGGAACTCGCCGAGGGCGTTCGCTCCGCTACCGTGGCGTCGTGACTTCCACTGTGGACGTACTGGCCTACATTCCGAGTCCGCCTCAAGGTGTCTGGTATGTCGGACCGGTGGCCCTGCGCGCGTACGCGCTGTTCATCATCGTCGGGATCGTCGTCGCGATCGTGTGGGGTGACCGTCGCTGGGTCGCCCGCGGCGGCGAGAAGGGCACCGTCCTCGACATCGCCATCTGGGCGGTGCCGTTCGGCCTGATCGGCGGCCGTCTCTACCACGTGATGACCGACTGGCCGACGTACTTCGGGGAGGGCGGCGACCCCGTCGACGCCCTGAAGGTGTGGCAGGGCGGCCTCGGCATCTGGGGCGCCGTGGCGCTCGGCGGCGTCGGCGCCTGGATCGGTTGTCGTCGCCGCGGCATCCCGCTGCCTGCGCTCGGCGACGCGGTCGCGCCCGCAATCCTGCTGGCGCAGGCGATCGGCCGGCTCGGAAACTACTTCAACCAGGAACTCTACGGTCGCGAGACCGACGTGCCGTGGGGGCTCGAGATCTTCGAGCGGCGCAACGACGTGGGCCAGGTGTCACCGCAGCTGATCGACGGGGTGTCGACCGGCGAGGTCGCGTTCGTGGTGCATCCGACGTTCCTGTACGAGGCGCTGTGGAACGTGCTGATCGTTCTCCTGCTCGTGTGGGTCGATCGCCGCTTCCGCATCGGTCACGGCCGCCTCTTCGCCCTGTACGTGGCCGGATATTGCGCCGGCCGCTTCTGGATCGAACTGATGCGCAGCGATCACGCGAGCCTCATCGCCGGTGTCCGCGTGAACTCGTTCACCTCAGCCCTGGTGTTCGTCGCGGCCCTGGTGTACTTCTTCGCCGCGACGAAGGGCCGTGAGGACCCGGCCGAATTGCGGCCTGCCGACGGCGAGCCGGTCGACAGCGAGACCACGGAGAAGGAGCCCGAGAAGAACGTCGAGGACGAGGGCACGGACGAGGACGCGCCCGCATCGGAGCCGGTATCGGACGACAAGGCCGCGAGTACCGCGAGTACCGGCGGCGAGGCGCGCACGAAGACCATCGACAGCAAGAAGGATGACGCGAATGACTGAACCGGGGAAAGCATCCGACGATTCCGGCAAGGGTGCATCCGAGGACGCACACAAAGTCGACCTGGGGAAGAGCAGCGACGGCACCGAGAACAGCACCGAGTCGAGCCTGCCGCCCGAGTTCGGCTCACCCTTCGATTACGACGCCACCGCCGAGGCCTCGCTGTCCCAGCCGCCGGCCACGTCGGACGCGACACCGTCACCGGGTTCGACCGGCACCGGACCGGGCTGGGACACCTACTCTGGTGTCGGTAACGGCCCGGGCTGGGGGTCCACGCCCACCTACCCGTCGCCGAGCGGCACCGAGCCGACGGCCCCGTTCCCGAACGTGGGCGAGCCGACTTCGCCGACCGCGCCCTACACCGGGTACGAGAAGCCCCAGCAGCAACCGGACGGTCCCACCTACGGCGCACCCGACCCCAACTACGGCGCGCAGTACGGGGCTGCTCCGCAGTCGTCGCAGGAGTACCAGCAGCCCGGGTACCAGCAGCCGGGGTACGGACAGCAGCCGGGTTACCCCCAGCAGGGGTTCCCGCCGCCCGGATACGCTCCCGCCGGCTACAACGCGTACGCCGATCCGTCGGCGCCGTTCGGCAGGCACCCGCTGACGGGTGAGCCGTACTCCGACAAGTCCAAGCTGACCGCCGGCCTGCTGCAGATCTTCCTCGGCGGTTTCGGAGTCGGACGGTTCTACCTGAACCAGCCCGGCATCGCCGTGGCGCAAATCGCCGTCACGTGGCTCACCTGTGGAATCGGCGGAATCTGGCCGCTGGTCGACGGCATCATGATGCTGACCGGAAGCGTGAAGGACAAGTACGGACGACCCCTGCGGGAGCAGTGACGATCCCTGAAGGAACTGTGGCCCGTGTTGCTGATGCGACACGGGCCACAGCCCGTTCCGGGGCCGGATTCGGCATATCTTGCGAGGTATCGGTCCTGGTAAGCTGAGCGCGCCGGGTGTATGTCCGGTTACAACCTTCACGGGCCGATGCTGTCCCGGTAGACCCCCGAAAAGCAGTTAGCGCCCGTCGTGGCGACCCCGCTAGCGGAGGCCGCCGACAGCACGTGCGGAGCGCACACACTGGTGGTCTTCCTGGCCGATGTGGAGGTATATCGGTGCTGTTCTCTCAGTTGCCCGGTCCCCAGGGCTTGTACGACCCGGACCAGGAAGCCGATTCCTGCGGCGTCGCCATGGTCACGGACGTGCACGGCCGCCGCTCACACTCCATCGTCTCCGACGGACTCCTCGCCCTCGAGAATCTCGAGCACCGCGGTGCGGCAGGATCGGAACCGAACAGCGGAGACGGCGCCGGCATCCTCCTCCAGCTGCCCACCGAATTCTTCGGGGACGTCGTCGACTTCGATCTCCCGGCGCCGCTCGAGGACGGCGGCAGCACCTACGCGGCGGGAATCTGCTTCCTCCCGCAAGACCCGCAGGCGCGGGCGGCCGCGCAACGACGCGTGTCCGGCCTCGCGGCCGAGGAGGGGCTCGAAATCCTCGGCTGGCGCCCGGTGCCCGTCGATCCGGACGGCGCGGACGTCGGCTCCACGGCCCGGGCCTGCGCGCCGCACATGAGCCAGTTGTTCGTCACCGCACCCGCCGTCGGTGGGATCCGGCCCGGCGGGCTGGCGCTCGACCGCCTGGTCTACGCGCTGCGCAAGCGGGCCGAGCAGGTCACTCCCGAGGTCGAGTCCGAGGGCAGCGGCGTGTACTTCCCGTCCCTGTCGAGCCGGACCGTCGTCTACAAGGGAATGCTGACCACGTCCCAGCTGTCCCGGTACTTCCCGGACCTGCGCGACCCGCGGATGGCGAGTGCGATCGCGATCGTGCACAGCCGGTTCTCGACCAACACGTTCCCGTCCTGGCCGCTCGCGCATCCGTTCCGGTTCGTCGCGCACAACGGTGAGATCAACACGGTCCGCGGCAACCGGAACCGCATGCGCGCCCGCGAGGCGTTGCTGTCGAGTTCGGTGATCCCGGGCGACCTGCGCAGGCTGTATCCGATCTGCACCCCGGACGCGTCGGATTCGGCGTCGTTCGACGAGGTCCTCGAATTGCTGCACCTCGCGGGCCGCAGCGTGGCGCACGCGGTGATGATGATGGTGCCGGAGGCGTGGGAGAACGACACGTCGATGTGCCCCGACCGCCGGGCGTTCTATCAGTTCCACGCGTCGCTGATGGAGGCGTGGGACGGACCGGCGTGTGTGACGTTCACCGACGGGACCGTGGTCGGCGCCGTGCTGGACCGCAACGGCCTGCGTCCGGGACGCTGGTGGCAGACCGTCGACGGGCGGGTGGTCCTCGCGAGCGAGAGCGGTGTCCTCGACGTCCCGCAGGCGGAGGTCGTGGCGAAGGGCCGCCTCGAACCGGGGCAGATGTTCCTGGTCGACACGTCCGAGGGCCGGATCGTGCCCGACGAGGAGATCAAGATGCGGCTCGCGGCGGAGCGGCCGTACGCCGAGTGGCTGTACGCCGGTCTGCTCGAACTGAAGACGCTGCCGGATCGCCCGCATGCGCAGCACAACCACGAGTCGGTGGTGCGACGGCAGGTGGCGTTCGGGTACACGGAGGAGGATCTGCGGATCCTGCTCGCGCCGATGGCCGCGTCCGGCGGCGAGCCCCTCGGCTCGATGGGGACGGACACCCCGATCGCCGTCATGTCGCAGCGTTCGCGGCTGCTCTACGACTACTTCGTCGAACTGTTCGCGCAGGTCACGAACCCGCCGCTCGACGCGATCCGTGAAGAGATCGTGACGTCGCTGTCGCGGGTCATGGGACCGGAGCAGAACCTGCTCGAGCCGACCGCGGCGTCGTGCAGGCAGATCGTGCTGCCGTGGCCGGTGCTCGACAACGAAGAGCTGAACAAGATCATCAACGTCAACGCGGACGGCAACCATCCGGGGCTGGCCGCGGCGGTGCTGCGCGCGCTGTACGACGTGGAACGCGGCGGTGCGGGGATGGCCGAGGCGATCGAGGAATTGCGGGCTCAGGCGAGCGCCGCGATCGCGGACGGCTACCGGACGCTGGTGATCTCGGACCGCGACTCCGACCACACCCGCGCGCCGATCCCGTCGCTGCTCGCGGTCGCCGCGGTGCACCATCACCTGGTGCGGACCAAGGAACGCACCAAGGTGGCGCTGGTCGTCGAATCCGGTGACGCCCGCGAGGTCCACCACCTGGCGCTGCTCATCGGGTACGGGGCCGCGGCGGTCAACCCGTACCTCGCGATGGAGTCGATCGAGGACCTCGTGTCCGAGGGCGAACTCACCGGCGTCGAGCACACGATCGCCGTGCGGAACTATCTCACCGCTCTCGGCAAGGGTGTGCTCAAGGTGATGTCGAAGATGGGCATCTCCACAGTCGGCTCGTATACCGCGGCGCAGGTGTTCGAGGCGATCGGCCTGGACCGCGATCTCGTCCACGAGTACTTCAAGGGCACCGTCAGCAAGCTGGGCGGCGCCGGTCTCGACGAGATCGCCCGCGAGGTCACCCTCCGTCACCGGCAGGCGTACCCGGACAACCCGGCCGAGTTCGCCCACCGGCGGCTCGAGGACGGCGGCGAGTACCAGTTCCGCCGCGACGGCGAACTGCACCTGTTCACCCCGGAGACGGTGTTCCTGCTGCAGCACGCAACCCGCACCGGTCAGCACGAGGTGTTCGCGAAGTACAGCGAGGAGGTGAACCGCCTCGCCGAGGCCGGTGGCGCACTGCGCGGCCTGTTCACGTTCCGGGAGGGTGTGCGCCCGCCGGTGCCGCTGGACGAGGTGGAACCGGTCGAGCGGATCGTCACCCGGTTCAACACCGGCGCGATGAGTTACGGCTCGATCTCCGCCGAGGCCCACGAGACGATGGCCGTCGCGATGAACAATCTCGGCGGGCGCTCCAATACGGGCGAGGGCGGCGAGAACGTCGACCGCCTCTACGATCCGTCCCGCCGCAGCGCCGTCAAGCAGGTGGCGAGCGGGCGGTTCGGTGTCACCAGCGACTACCTGATCAACGCCAGCGACATCCAGATCAAGATGGCGCAGGGCGCGAAGCCCGGTGAGGGCGGCCAGCTGCCGGCGTACAAGGTGTACCCGTGGGTCGCGGAGACCCGGCACTCGACGCCGGGGGTCGGGCTGATCTCGCCGCCGCCGCACCACGACATCTACTCGATCGAAGATCTCGCCCAGCTGATCCACGACCTGAAGAACGCCAACGACCGGGCCCGGGTCCACGTGAAGCTGGTCAGCTCGGTGGGTGTGGGAACGGTCGCCGCCGGCGTCAGCAAGGCGCACGCCGACGTGGTCCTGATCTCCGGGAACGACGGCGGAACCGGCGCCACCCCGCTGACGTCGATGAAGCATGCCGGGGCGCCGTGGGAGATCGGGCTGGCCGACGCCCAGCAGACACTCGTGCTCAACGGTCTCCGCGACCGCATCACCGTCCAGTGCGACGGCGGGATGCGCACCGCGCGGGACGTCGTGGTCGCGGCGCTCCTGGGTGCGGAGGAGTTCGGGTTCTCGACGGCCCCGCTGATCGTGGCGGGCTGCATCATGATGCGGGTCTGCCACCTCGACACCTGCCCGGTCGGTGTCGCCACCCAGAACCCGGAGCTGCGCAAGCGGTATACCGGCAAACCGGAGTTCGTGGAGGAGTTCTTCCGCTTCGTCGCCGAGGACGTGCGCCAGTACCTGGCGGACCTGGGATTCCGCAGCATCGACGAGGCCGTCGGTCACGCGGATGTCCTCGAGACCGCGCAGGGGATCGCGCACTGGAAGAATCGCGGACTCGACCTCACCCCGATCTTCGCCGTGCCCACCGGACCGGACGGGGCGCCGCTGCCGCAGCGGCGCCGGGACCGCGATCAGGATCACGGACTGGACCGGGCGCTGGACCGGACGCTCATCCAACTGGCCGAGGGTGCCCTCGAGGACGCGCACGCCGTGGAGATCGAGATGCCGGTGCGCAACGTCAACCGGACCGTCGGCACGCTGCTCGGTGCGGAGGTCACCCGCCGGTACGGCGCCGCCGGGCTGCCGGACGACACGATCCGGCTCACGTTCACGGGTTCGGCGGGGCAGTCGCTCGGCGCGTTCCTGCCGCCGGGCATCACCATCGACCTGACCGGTGACGCCAACGACTACGTCGGCAAGGGGTTGTCGGGCGGGCGGATCGTGGTCCGTCCCGCCGACGACGTCCTGTTCGTCCCGGAAACCCAGGTGATCGCGGGCAACACCCTGCTCTACGGCGCCACCTCGGGCGAGCTCTATCTCCGGGGCCGCGTCGGCGAACGCTTCTCGGTGCGCAACTCGGGTGCGTCGGCCGTCGTGGAGGGCGTCGGCGACCACGCTTGCGAGTACATGACGGGCGGACGGGTCGTGATCCTCGGGCCGACCGGCCGGAACATGGCGGCCGGCATGTCCGGCGGCATCGCGTACGTCCTCGACCTGGACCCCGAGGACGTGAACCCGGCGATGGTGAAGCTCCTGCAACCCGACCCGGACGACCTCGACTGGTTGTGCGGCGCGGTCACCCGCCACCACCGCTGGACCGGTTCCGCGGTGGCGGCGTCGGTGCTCGCCGACTGGCCCCGGCGCTCCGCGTTGTTCACCAAGGTGATGCCGGTGGACTACCAGCGGGTGCTGGACGCGACCCGGATTGCCAAGGCCGAGGGACTCGACGTCGACACTGCGATCATGGAGGCGGCACGTGGCTGATCCACAGGGCTTTCTGCACATCGTCAAGAAGGAGGCGCGCAAGCGTCCGGTCGCGGAGCGGGTGCACGACTGGCACGAGGTGTACGCGCCGCAGAGTCCGGCGGAGCGGGCGGCCGAGGTGTCCGAGCAGGCCGCGCGGTGCATGGACTGCGGAATCCCGTTCTGCCACTCGGGAAGTGCGGGCTGCCCGCTGGGCAACCTGATCCCGGAGTGGAACGACCTGGTGCGGCGCGGCCGCTGGTCGGCGGCCAGTGAGCGCCTGCATGCCACCAACAACTTCCCGGAGTTCACGGGGCGGGTGTGTCCGGCGCCGTGCGAGTCGGCGTGTGTGCTCGCGCTCGCCGACACGCACACGACCGGCAGCGTCACCATCAAGCGGATCGAGCAGGCCATCGCCGACGTCGCGTGGGAGTCCGGCACGGTGGTGCCCAAGCCGCCGATGATCGCCACGGGCCGCAAGGTGGCGGTGGTCGGTTCCGGTCCGGCCGGTCTCGCGGCGGCTCAGCAGCTGACCCGGGCGGGGCACGACGTCACCGTCTACGAGCGCGACGACCGGCTCGGGGGACTGCTGCGGTACGGCATCCCGGAATTCAAGATGGAGAAGGCGATCCTCGATCAGCGCCTGATGCAGATGCGCGCCGAGGGAACGCACTTCGTCACCGATTGCGAGGTCGGCGTCGACCTCACCGTGG
>NZ_LTCZ01000078.1:0-24329 GCF_001583455.1 Rhodococcus sp. LB1
CCGAGCCCGCCAACGCCGGATCGGAGGTCGCCTGAAACTCACTCATCCACAGGTATTGACAATATCTCGTGATGCGCACCAGGTCGGCAGTGGCTAACGATCGCGCCACGGCTGGATGCCGCTTACCGCGCTCTCTTTGGGCGCCAGCTATCGTGTTCATTGCAGAGACTCCAATCTGCTGATGGTGCCTGAACGGACCGCTAATCCGTTGAGGCTCGAGCCCCCTGGCCGCCGCTAACGGTCAGGGGGTTTCTCGTTGCAATAGGGCTCGACTCTTAGCTCCACCCCCATGTCGCTCTCGTGCGATCATATAAAAGCGATCGTTTAAAACCGATCGTATGTGCGCATCGTAACGGGAGGGCGGCACAGTGTCTACCAGTGACCACATGTGCGGCAGGATTATTTCGGTGAGTCGGCGAGTTATGCGCGGGTTTACTCCGTCCGCCCTGGTTGGCGCGCGCCGCAACGCCGGCTGGTCGCAAGCGGATTTGGCACGGCTTTCCGACGTCGGCGTCGCCACGATTAGAAGGTGGGAGAAGGGCACTGCATCGCCCCAAGTTGACGTCCTGGCGAGGGTTGCCGCTGTTCTTGAAGTTCCCATCTCCGACTTTGTGAATATCCCAGTCTCGGAGCGCTTCCCGGGCGACTGGCGGGTTCTGCTGGGGCTGACCCAACCGCAACTCGGTGCGCGTGCCGGGGTCCGTACTGCCGTGGTTGGCAGCATCGAGCGTGGGGAGACGGCATTGTCCGACAACGTTGCTGAGCGACTGTCGTCTGCGCTCGACATCTCCATTGCGGAGCTGCGGGACGCGCATCAGCGGGCGCGGAGCCGGCCGCCGGGCATGCCCGCCTGACGTCCTCGTGCGCGGTGGCGTGCCCGAACTCCGTGACACCGGTGCCTCGCCTTCTGTCGTTCATGTGAATGATCTTGAGCCTACTTTACTACTGCAAACTTGCAACAGTAAACACTTCCGTAACTACTGCAATAAGGCGACGTCAACGACATCTATACTCATGTCCAACTACCGGCGAAGCTTGAAGTTTGGAGGATGTGCGGTGAGCGAGAGTTTCGCCGAAAGGCTGCGACATCTATTCGACACGGTCCATCCGAAGGGGCGAGGCCCCTACAGCCAAGCGGAGGTTGTCGAGGCCATCCGAGCCGCCGGCGGCAATATGACGCCGGGATACATGTCGCAGTTGCTGTCCGGAAAGCGATCTTCACCGAGCTGGACCACGCTGCGAGACATATGTCGAGTCTTCGCAGTACCAATGGACTACTTCAATGACGACGATGTCTACGAGGAGATCAAGGGCTATATCGCCTACATCCAAGATCTCCGAGACGCCGAAGACCAGAATATTGCAGCACGAACGTACTTCCCGTTCCGGCGTCCCGAATAGGACTAGGTGAACAGTGTGTACGTGCCTCCAGCGATGACGGAGCCCACGAATGCACCCACGATGACCTGACCAGTCGTGTGATCACCGAGCCGCACCCGAGACCAACCGATCGTGGGCGTGCACGCTAGTGCCAGAACCCAAATCGGTGAGACAGCGAGCATGAGAATCACGGTGATGCCCGCTGAGACAGCAGTGTGCACACTGACCTTCCACCGAACGACGCTGGTAATTATCCCGATGGCCAGCAACGTCGCAAACCCTGCGGCCGTGAAGGCGATCAGTTCTGCGGGTGCATTAGCGCAGATCTGAATGACGAGACCCGCAAGCACGATTGCCAAGATAACGACAATCAGAAGGTGACGTTCGCGGTGCTCGGTCACATGGTGATCGCCGATCCGTGATCGCCAGATTTCGAACAGAATGAAGGCCATGGGGAGGCCGCCGGAAATCATGGCGACGAAGATCCCCCATGCCGTCGCCTCAAGGTACACGCCCAGGAAGAGTGACGAGACAATGTTGAGAACCCAAGGAGCTCCCACCTCAGTCAATGCTCTGGCAAGGCGATCAACACGGTCGCCGCGGGTTTGATTCTCAGTCATCGCCATCTGCGGCCACCAACTTTTCCTGTCGTGCGGTGTTGAAAGCGACGCCGAGAGTGCGCACCCACTCGACGTCTGAGGCGCCCTCCGGAGCGCCGAGAGCTTCCTGGGGCAACTCTTCCCGTGTGAAGCCGGTAAGGATCCACTCAACTATTGCAACTGGCGCTTCGTCCTCGGGAATCGGGGCGCCATGGGGGAGGCCTGCGGCTTGGGCGGCGATGCTAAGGGCGTCCATCACTTCCGTGGCGCGGTCGGCAACGCGATCCGTGGCGCTGCTACCTTTCCAGGAGGGTCGAATGACACCAGGCCAGCGCGTAGTGAGCACCCGATGGAGTTCGAAGAAATCTCGCAACGCCCGGCGGGCGGCCGTCCAGAGAGCCATCGTCGGCCACAGCACACCGATGGTGACCATGAGGACCCCGACGAGCGCAAGAACCTGAGTGATGTCGAAGACTCGGGGAGTCGGATCGATTGCACCGGTAGACGCGGCCAGAACGTATGTGATTCGCATGCCGGCGTAGACGGTGAGCAGGAAAACCCCGGGGCACAGCACCATCAAGCCACGACCCGTCGCGGTCCGCGTGTCGGCATGGCCGGCCGTCACGATGGTCACCACGATGCAGAGAAGGAACGGGTAGAGCATCGCGGTAATGCCGGCCTCCGCATATCCGGGAGTGTGGGCATACAGGTCGTCGAAGGTATATCCGTCGCGCTGTTCCGGCACTTCCGGGGCAGTCAAGAAGAAGGCCACTGACCCGCCTGCGGTGACCATTGACAGCAACGCATGAAGCCGGATGAGCTGTGCGCGACGTCGATCGGACGGAGCCATAAGGTCTGTCACGAGTATGGCTGCACCGAAGCAGATTCCGCTAAACAGGACCATTTTGACCGCGCCAGCACCATTTGAGTGACCAAGTGCGCCTCTCAGTAAGCTCTCGAAGAGCGGCAGGTTGACTGTCATGTGGGCGGCCATGCAGGTGAAGACAGTCAGAACACCGACCAGGTTCCATGTGCGAGCCCACCACCACCTACGGAACCGACTGGCTGCGGCTATCCATAGAAGGACTGCGACCGCCGCTGTTGCGGTCACCTGATCGCCTCGTCGAGGCGAGCGCGCACACCGGGATTGCGGGATGCTTGGTTACTATTCACCCGCCCAAGGAGTCTGCTCGCGAACGCCTCAGCCTCAATTTCCTCAGCGTCGTGTCCGTCACTGCACTCGCGCCGAAGCATTATCTTCGCCAATCCATGAGCCGCTGCTGGAAGAAACTCTTCCGCGAACTCGCGGGCAGGTCGGCCCCGATGCCCGAGCAGGATGTGGCCGAGTTCGTGGGCAAGCGTGCGCTCGCGGGCGTGAACCCAGTCAGCGCAGGAAACCTCGTCCCGGTCGGGATGTTGAACCCATTGGCCGAAAACGCCTAGCGGCAGGCTCTTGTTGGATTGAACGACGGTGATCGGGCGCTTCCGGTCCCGGGCTGCTGCCTCCATCAATCCTGTAAGCGTAGACGCTTCACCTGAGGTCGCTACGCGAAACAGTCGATCGACAGCCTCTGAAACACGATTCGTCATTATCAACCTCCACCCGGGACCATTGGGGCGCATATGAAGACACGTGTGCCACATCTTGACGCTGCATCTGAAGCCGCCCCGACGGGCTTCAGGGAACTCCCGGGCGGGAGCGCGGTGGCTAGATTATCAGCACCGCGGATAGCTGCAACCAGAAGGTCTCTGGGACCTCGGTACCAAGCTCTGCGCGCGTAATCGTAGTCGGCGGTGAGGTGGAGAAACCATCCTGAAGTCGTGTTTCGCTGCTGGAGAACAGAACTGCGGTACTCAAACATCGAACCTATCTAGCCGGGCGACTGGCAGGCAGATTGGCATAGCTACTCAGAGCTGGTGCCGGTTCGCCCGGCACGCGTGGTGCCCCCCAACTGCAATGCGTGCCGATTCGCAATACGGGGTGTGGCGACTGTGAGAAATTGATGCTTCGGCGAGTCGAAATCTCCGTTACCCGTTGCAGTTGAGATGCATGTAGATGTCGAGGTCGTCATACGGCGAGTTCACGATCCAGTGGGGCGGAGTGTCGTCGTCGACCTGAATTTCGACTTCTCCGACCGATGGCTTGTCCCAGGTAATGCCGAGAGGAAATTGCTTGGTGCTGCCCTTCGGTCGTGTTTTGCTGACGGCCTCGATCGCTCCCGGGGATTCGGCGAAGTCGTGTGCTGGGTAGTTGAGGCTCTCGTTCTCGATCGTGACGGTTTGGGATCCGTGGGTGAGGGTAGCGTTCCACCCGTTCGGTGCGGCGACGTCGATGGTGAGGTTGTCGCCCTCGCCGTGGCACTCGACGTCGACCTGGTCCGGGGTAGGAAGGGTCACGAGGTCGATGCCTTTGCGGTTGCCTACGCCGATGGCGATGTTGCCGTCCCACCCGTCGGATCCGCCGGACGATTCGGCGGGCGTGACGCTGCCGGGCCGAGTGTCATCGCTCGACGAGCCTGAGCATGCGGCAAGGGTCGCGGCGATCATGGCGATGAGCGCGAGCCCGGCGAGTGCACGGCTGCTGGACATTTTGGTTCCCCTCCTGTTGCCGTAGTACGGCGTTGTCGAACTCGATGCGGTGGTTGCTGCGTTCAGTACCGGATGGTGTCGATGAGCCAGTTGCCCCCTGTCTTGGTAAGCGTGACCCAGACGATGGTGTTGGGGTCAACAGGGACGGCGTTGTCCCCGGTGATTGCGGTCTGGTGGATGGTGGCGACGCGGTGGATGAGGGTGTCGGTATCGGGCGGGCAGCCGGAGCAGCCGATCAGCACGTCGGCGACGACCTTTGCGTTCGTGGTGGCCCACCGTCCCCATTGCACGCCGGGACCGCGTTCGGGCGTGACTGGAATGGCCACTTGCGCTGCGAGCCTGTCGGTCAGCCACTGTCGGGCCCGCACGAAGCCGTCGTTGGGGGACTGGTCGGTGGCCGGGTACCAGGTGAACGCGACCGACAGGGCCTGGCGGGCGACGCCTTCCGCCGCGGCGGCGTCCGGAGCCGGTGCCGCAGTGGTCGGCGGAGGTACTGGAGCGACGGTGATCGACGGTGCAGGGGCGGACGACGTCGAAGTCTCTGCAGGCAAGGTTTGCGGATCTTCTGTGTTCGGCCGGCACGCATAGACGAGGACGGCGACCAGGGCGCCGAGGATCACCACCACGGCCAGGAATCGACGCACGCTCATCTCGGTCCTCCAGTTGCGGGCAGTCCACTCATCACATCACCCTCCGTGCCTTCATCCCGCTCATCAGCGGCGCTTCCTTCACGACGTCTCCCGTGGTCGGGGCGTGGATTATGCGCCCACCACCCAGAGCGACGCCGACGTGACCCGGTCCGGAAGCGGCCCAGGATCCGAACACGAGGTCGCCCGGTTGGGCTTGGTCGATCGGGATTTCGACGCCCACAGTCCACTGCTGCTCCGAGGTCCGCGGCAGTGTGACCTCGCCGCCGCTGCCGGTGAAGATGGCGTAGCTGGTCAGTCCGGAACAGTCGAAGCCCCCGCCAGACGGTCCGCCGGTGTTACCTCCACCCCAGACATACGGGGTGCCGAGGTACTGGCGGGCGGCCGCGACGACCTGGCCGCCGTCTTTAGACCCGTTCGGGACCAAGCGGCCGGTGGAACTCAGGGACGTGTACTTAGCCTGACCGAGGAAGATCTTCGCGACGTAGTTCTGGGTCTCGGCATACGGGGGAATACCGCGGTGCGACTGCACCGCACCGAAACCGGCGTTGTACGCGGCCAGAGACAGCTCGACCGGATCTCCCGTCACGGTGCCGGCCGCGAGCGCGGCGTTGACCTGGTCGTTGAGCGCGCACATGAAGTGCCCCTGGGCCATGACGGCGTCGCCGATCGAATTGGGGTCGACCTTGCCATCGCCGTCGTAGTCCTTGCCCCAGGTCGCCCACGTTCCGGGCATGAACTGCGCAGGCCCGAGCGCACCCGACGGTGAGACCGGGGCGTTGGCGCCGTGCCGAAACTGATTCTCGGCGTAGAGCTGCGAGGACAGGATCGGGGGCCGAATGCCGGGGCAGATGCTGCCGGCCTTGCGGATCCACGGGTCGAATTCTGGCGGCACCGAGCCGGCGGCCAGCTCACCACCACCGACGGTGCCGAAGCCCGCGCAGTCGATCGGCGAAGTCGCGGCCGCGAGTTCAATGTTCTCCGAATCCGCGGCGGTACCGGTGGTCGTTGCGGCGCCGCCGAGCTTGGCCATCGGGTCGACGGCGGTGCCGCCTTGGAAGCGGCCGCCTTCCCAGTACTCGAAATGCAGGTGGGCGCCGGTGGACTCACCGTCGTTACCGATATTGGCAATGTGGTCCCCGGCCTTGACCTGCTGGCCTTCACGGGCGATCAGCCCGTCGGCGAACATGTGCCCGTACACGGTAGAGACCGGTGTGTCGCCGACGAGGGAATCGACAACGATCCAGTGCCCGAATCCCGTGGCCGTACCAGAGCGGACCACGACGCCGTCGAGGGCGGCGTAGATCGGGGTACCAATTGCGCCGGCGAAGTCGACGCCCTTGTGCTCGGTACCCCATCGTGGCCCGAAACCGGAAGTGAACGTGGTGGTCCCAGCCTTCGTGGGCGCAGTGATCGGCCCGGAGGCGCGCAGCAGGCCACCCGTGCTCGGGTCGTTGTCGGCGGAGGTGGTCTTGCACCGATCGTGAGGAATGACCGGCTGAGGTGCGCACGCCGTTGTCCCGAGGACTGTGGTGGCCGCGGCCGCAAGGAGCAGCGCGGTCCCGCGTCGGCGCAGGGTCACAGGGCCCCCGGGATCGGCGTGTCGAGGTCGGGGATCGGGATAGGTCCGGGCACCGGCACAGGTGTCGGCTCGGAGTCGGACGAAGCCGGCGGTGACGGCTCGGAATCGGACGTGGCCGATGGTGTGGGCTCCGTCGCCGAGGTTGTCGTCGACGATGCGGTGGTCGTACGCGAGGCGGGCGCGGGGTCGCTCACCAGGGACGGGGAGGTACCGAGCTTGCCGACCTCGTCGCGGTCGAGGGTGGGGAAGGGGTTCTGGACCTGCCATTTCGGCCCGTTCGGGGACTCGGCCACCTGCACGGTCACGCGCAGGTCGCCGGCCTGGGTGGGGATGGTGACCTCGGCCCGCCGATCGTCACCGGTGCCGGTGACGATCTCGCTGGTCGTGGGTCCGGTGATCGCGACGGGCACCTGGGAACGTGCGGCGACGATCGTGTCACCGGGGGTGTCGGTGGTGTATCGGCCGAGCTTGGTCCTCCACTCGGTATTCGACTGGGAGATGTCGACGTAGCTGTGCGCGTAGGCCATCGCGGTGGCCGGCGCACTCTTCGCGACCGCGGCCGCGGTCTTGCCCGCGATGGCCGACTCGGTCACCTCGACGAGGTCGTAGGTGATCTCGTCTGACGGCGCCGCGGTGGTGGTGGTCGTTGAGCCGGTCGTTGCCGCTGTGGTCGGCGTACGTGTGGGCGTGAGGGGTTCCCCGAACACGGTGCCGGCGAGGAACAGGACTCCGAGGACGGCGGCCACGCTGATCGTGAGGTTGGTGCGCGAGTACAGCACCCACCGACGGATCGGGGCGAGGACCGGGTTCCCGGCGGGGCGGGCCATCAGCTGTACCTCTCGTTCGGGTGCTTGCGCGCTTCGGGAGCCAGGGACGGCTCGTACAGGCGGGCATTCGACCGAGGCGGAGTCGCATTGCCGGAGGCCGCCGACATGGCGGGCACCCTCTCGGGTGAGACGTCCTTGCGGGTCGGGGTGAAGACCTTCGTCGGGGCGATCGCCGAACCCGCTCCGCCGTCCCAGGTCTCACTGACTCGCGGAGCGCCACCGTGGCTCGCTCCGCTCCCCGAACGGCTGGCGCCACCGCCACCGGAGCCGAGCGCACTCAGGACTGCGCTGCGGCCGCGGCCGCCGCGGGTGTGGCTGTGGCTGTTGTCCTGCTCATGGTCGTCGCCCTTGCTGCCCGCCCCGGTACGGCTCTGGCTCTGGGAATCCTTGCGTGAGTCCGCCAGCCGCTGCAGAAGGTCCATCTTCTTGCGGGCCTTGATGCGGGACTGATCAGTTTCGTGCCGGCGCCGTTGGTTGAGCTCGCGCCCCTCCGGACGGGCCGGGACTGCCGAGTTGCTGCCCGAGTCGTTCTCGTCGGTGCCGCCGTCCTTGGTCTTCTTCCGCAGCGCCCCGACGCCCTCCTCGACCATCGCGCCGGCCGGGCCGCCGACGACCGCGCTGGCGCCCTTGAAGAACTTCTGCTTCATCGAGGACTGCGCGTGACGGGCCTTGCGGTTGAGAGCGCCGGCGCGGTTCTGGGTGAAGGTCTGAGAAACCCGCTTGAACGGCCGCATGATGAACCAGCACACCAGGGTCAAGATGACCATGAACCACAGCCGCCACGACCCGTCGACCTGCCCGTTGTCGGTGACATACAACTTCACCAGGGCCATCAGGTACAGCGAGACGATGGCCGCACCGGCCACCCCCCAGATGTAGGCGCTGGCCAGCATGCGGCACACCCGCATCAACGTTCCCGCGTGCACGGCCGCGAGCGGTACCCAGATCGGTGCGAACAAGATCGCCAGGCGAATCGCGAGCAGCGCAATCAGCTTCAGCACCGATGCACCGATCCACAGGATGGACGGCATACCGACCTTGACCATCGCCATGAAGCCGATGGCGAGGCGACCGGAGTCCTTGCCCTGGAACGTGTAGTAGGACAGCCCGTACTTCTCGCTGAGTGGCTGGACGATGTTCTCGCGAAAAGCCTTCTCCTTCTGGGCCTTCAGGTCGCTCTCGACACTGGAGTCCGGTGCGTTCTGGATCTGCTGTTGTTCCTCGTAGGAGAACGCGAGCGTGTCGCGCAGCTTGGGACCGAGCTTGTTGTCGTCGTCGTGATAGTTCGGGCCGAACCAGCCCTTGCGCCAGTCGTCGAGGAAGATGTCGTCGAGCAGCACGTCCCGGGGTCCTTTGCCGCCGCTGCCGGAGACCGAGAGCATCTCGTTCTGTGTATCGGTGATCACGGCCCCGAAGGTGTCGTCGGCGAGCCGGATGGCCTGCTGGGGTGCGCCGACGAGCAGCGCGCCGAGGGCGAGAGCTGCCCCGCCGACGGCCAGGGATTTCGTGACGCCGGCCGCGTTCGATTTGAGTGCGTGCCAGAGCACGATCACGGCGGCCGCGATCAATCCGATACCGAGCCAGTCACCGTAGACGCCGAGCATGCCATTGGAGATCGAGGAGACGACCCCGTCGAACTGCTCCATTGCGGGTGCGATCCCGGCGTCCTCGGCAGCCTGACCGGTCTTGGTTTGATCATCGAGCCAGAATGCGGCCGCGGCCAGGGACTTCCCGACCCCGAGGAAGATGTTGCCCCAATTGGTGTCGGTCACCGCTCCAGGGGCGCGCACCAGATCCGCGCCGCAACCGAGATCGTAGGTGTACCACTGCAGGCCGGCCCACCCGTAGTCCGTGTATCCGGTGCCCCCGTTGCCGGGGCGGTCCGTGCTGGTCGCGTCGAAAACAGCGGGGAACGCCCCCTTCGGGTACTCCGGGGCGGGAACCTCGTCGCACGCGAAACCGCTGGCCGCCGCGACGGGGGAGTTCGGGCCGACCAGCAACGGGGCCAGCACCAGCGCCAAGACGGCCAGAAGACGCCCCAGCCGACCCGCCAGCCGCCGATTCGAGGTCATCTGATGGCTGGGGGACCGCTGCGCGTTCATGCGGCACCTCCGAGGACGTTCTTCGCGGTACTCGAGTTCAACGCGGCGAACACGTGGGACAGGTGAACGAAGTGGACCCAGCTCGACCGGACCAACTCGACGTCGTCGGCCATCCGGACCATCCACCGGCGGGCCTGATCCTGGTAGGAGGTGTCGGTGTCCTCGTCGAGGGTGTCCTCACCGCCGCTGCCGAGTTCGGCGAGGAAAGCCTCGAAACCCTGCCCGGCAGGGAGTTTGAGGAGCTTGAGCGCCCCGTCGATGGCGTGCGGGTCGCCGCCGACGTCGCCCACGAAAACCTCGTAGGTCAGGGCCGTTTTGTCGTCGGTGCCGTCGAGGCCGAGGAAGTCGTCGGGCAGCTGCGAGCACACCAGGGCGCGGACCTTGAACTTGCGTGAGTCGCGGGCGATCCGCAGGTTCAGGGTGCGGCCGGCGCCGGTGGATTCGAGGTACTTGTTCTCGTCGAGGAACAGCACCTTGCGGACGTGCCTCGGCTTTTCGTAGACCAGCCGATTCGCCAGCCACGCGGCCATGTGCATCAGCGGAGCGGTCATCCGCTGCTGCGGCGTCCACTGCGAGGAGGGAACGCCCTCCGGGGGCAGCTGCAGACCGGGCATCGTCAGGATGGTCAGCCGGATATCGGCATCGAAGTCGTCGACGCCGCTGCCAACCGTGCCGGCCTCGGGAAACAGCACCCGGGCCTCGGCGAGCCGCGACATCAACTCCAGCTGCTGATACACACCACTGGCGCAGGTGCGCACGGCCTGATCGGGATCGGTCTCACCGATCGCCTTGATGGCGTCGAGCACTTCACCCAGATTGTGGTCGCGATCCCCGCCGACCCGATTGGCGGCCAGGTGCAGCACCGATTCGGTGTGCTCGAGATGCAGATGCCGTTCGGTGAGCATCATCTTCAGCACCGACACCGCGACCTCGACCCGCTCGGCGGCCGCGGCGCGCATGTCCGCGTCGTACTTCGCCTGCGCCGCGGCGAACGGGTCCGCGGCCCGCGCGAAGTCCGTGTGGCCGGTGTCGTACTCGGGGTCGTCGCGCCGCGGGTCGATGATCACCCGGTACGGGTTGAGCGCCCCGGGGCGTGAGTCGCGGCCGGTGAGCGCGTAGACCCGGGCGATGTCCCGGAACTCGGGCAGATTAGCCAGTTCCTTCAACGGTCCAGAGGGATCGAGGACGACACCGTAGGCGCCCGCGCGCACCGCTTGGTAGACGATCATCCCGGCCAGGAACGTCTTACCCGAACCGGGCACCGCGACGATGGGGGTCAGCCCGGACTTGTGCTTGATCTCGTGCGCGGCGAAGCAATCCCAAATCACCGGGCGCGGCGCGATCGACGAGGTCTCCCCGAGTACCACTCCGCGGCGGTCACCGATCCGGTCACCGGCGGTGGCCATGCCCGCGGCGACGGCTTCGACGTCCATGTGCCGTGTGTGGGCGATGTTCGCCCGGGGCTCGCCGGGGATGAATTCGCGCAGCAGCTGGAACTGACCGTGCTCCTGCTCGAGGGCGATGTGCGGCTTGTACATCTCCCGTAGACCGGCCACCTTCTTGCGGGCCTCGTCGGGGGTCGCTCCGACGACGGCGACCCGGTACCAACCGGAGGTGCGGGTGGAGAGCCCGGAGTGGTCCTCTTCGACGTCGGAGATGACGTCCTGGACGCGGGTGTGCTGCTCGGCCAGTTCCTTCGGCGGGACCTCGTCGTGTTCGACGGTGTAGTGGTCGAATTGGTTCTCGATTTTGCCGGTGAGCGAGCGCATGGTGCGGATGGTTTGTGCCTTGTCGTGCAGCTCGATCCGATCCGACCATTCCAGCGGTTCACCGGAGGGGTCGCCGATGACCTGCCAGGGCAGCATCCGCTCCGGGATCGGGAGCGGGGCCATGCGTCCGACGGTCAGGACGATGACCGCACCGGTGTAGCGGCGGCCCTCGACGACGCCGGAGACGGTGGTGTAGCCATCGCCGGGTGTCAGGGACAGGTCGGTGAGGTCTTCGAGGGCGGCGACATCGTCCTCTTCCCAGTCGCCGGCACCGGCGGCACCGCCGCCCGCAGCGAGCGGTAGGCCGATCGTCGCCGACCGGCGCAGCAGGTAGTCGACTGCAGTCGGTGATGCTGGGGCGGCGTTGACTCCGCGGCCGGCCATGATCCGTTCGAGTTCGGCGAGATGATCGGCGAGCGCCTTCTCCTCGCGTGCGAAGGCGTCGTCGGCCCAGCCAGTGATCAGGGACGAGAGGGTGCCCAGGAGCGGCCAGTTCGCGACGTAGCCGAGGGTGTTGGCGAGGTAGTCGAGCCCGATCCCGAGCACCGACCGCTGCGGCAGTTCGATGCCCCAGTAGCGGCCCTTGATCGTCGCGTTCGACCACAGCATCGCGTGCTGCTGCCCGCGCAGGTACTCCGCCCACGACAGGGCGCCCGGGACGTCGTCGATCGGGGCAGCCCACTGGTCGTGGTCCTTGGCCCACTGCTCGACCGGGAACGGGGTGCGCACCAGTCGCCGGTGCAGTCGCTCGACACCAGCCTGCTGCAGGTTGGTCAGCACCATCGCCTCGTCCCGGATGAAGCGCCGCTGCTTGCCGGTGGTGCGGAAGTTCCACGGCCCCTGCTTCTGCACGAACCACGCCGTCGACGTGCGTGAGGTGCGGGTGATGTGACCGGAGGTCCCGGTCAGCTGCAGCCGCACCGCCTTCCGGGCACGATCGGCGCGCTTCTTCGCCGCCGCCTTCTCGCGATCGGCGGGCGTCTTCCCGCGGCGCTTGGAGCGCTTGCGCCGGCGTTCGGGCGTGCGAGTGTCTTCGGCCAGGACGGCGGGGTCCTCTGCCCGGGGATCGACCTCCTCGGGCACCTCGGTGACCGGGTGCGGAGGGAACTCCACTTCCGACCACGCCCGCGGGCCCGGTTGTGGGGCCGGCGTCTGCCGTCCCGCCGCCCATGACGGCGGCAGCGCTCCTGGCGGGATCACCGGCACCGGGTCTTCGAGTTGAGGGTCGAACAGCGATGCGATGTCGTTGTCGTCGTAGGTGGTCATCGGTGTGAGTCGGTCAGCCGGTCGGGGAGGGTGACAGTGACCGTCTCCCCGGTCTTCGGGGGCCGTGGGGCATTGAGATCGTTGAAGGCAGCCTTGAACACCGACCGCAGGGGTCGGTCCGGGGTGACGTACTTGGCGATGTGGTGGGTGACGAAGACGGTCACCAGGGCCATCGTCAGCCACGACTTGTATCCGAGCGGCAGGTGCAGAACGGCGCGGGCGATCAAGAACACCACCGCGAACACCGCTACACCGACGAGTCCGGCGGTGTACCGAATCCGCACCGGCAGGGTGTATCCCGTCGGGCCCAGATAGTGGCGGTCCACCCGATACAGCAGGTCGTCGTTGTTGATCACCTATCGCCCCTTCCTCTGTGGGAACACCTCGCGTGGTCAGGCGCCGGGGTTGAGGCCGATGAGGCCGAGGAACCAGTTGCCGACACCGGCGGCCGCCGTCTCGGAGTTGGCGATGCCGAGAAATGCCAGACCCACCACCGTCAGCCCACCGACCGTGAACACCTTCGACAGGTTTCCCTTCAGGCCACCGATCAGGACGACGCAGGCGATGACGGCCAGGATGGTGAAGACGACGTTGTCGCCGATCCAGTCTCGAAGGTTCCTGGTGTTGACGTCCGCCTCCTGGGCAAGGGTCACGACACCGGGTACGGCCGAGGGGTGAGCTGCCGTGTTTGACAAGTCGACGACGGTGGAAGCGATAGCGAACATGATGCCTCTCCAACAGGTTGCGAACCGATGCCACGAATGTGGTTGCGCGAGACCGTAGGAGAAGTGACCGAAAGTTCTCAACCAGCCTTGTGGATAACTTTGTCCCGGGCATCGACACCAGGGCCCGGGCCAGGTGGAACCGCCCGCCGGAGACCGGTCCGAAACGGACCCCACCCAGGACGTCGGCAAGGCCGGTCGGGCAACAGCCTCCGCCGAGTGGACGAGGACACCCGCACCGGGACGGCAGATTGTCACGGCTAGCCCTCGTCCTCAGAGCCCGTGTGATGGCCCGCGGCGTGCACGGTGAAACACCCCGGTGACGGCGAAGCTCTAGGGGTGCCTTCGCAGGGGTCTTCCGTGGTGCGTCGACACACGCTGCGCAGGGGTCTTGTCCGACTGTCTGTTCGGACTTCGGAAAAGGGGCTGCGCCACAAGCGCTGACGAGGTGGGGGAGACCCGGTCCGGCAGCACGGCGTGAGCTAGGCCCGGACGGGGTTCCGAGGCAGGGGATCAGCGAGCGATGCGAAGGCCTGGCTCAGAGGAGTGCAATCAGGCGGTGCTACAGGGGGTGCTTCGGACCGCTCCGAAAGAGGGGCGAAAACGCCCTCCCCTTCGGGGTCACTCCCCCCGGCCCTTCGGGCCTAGGGGGGAGTGTACCTATGGAAATCCCGCCGCGCCAACCCATTTCAGAGAGTGCAGCTCAGAGGCTGTGCGAGACGGTCGGAAGGGGCACAGGAAGCGGGGTCGATCAGCGGCTCGATGACGACGCCCAGCGACCAGCCCGGCAGCCCCAGAGGACGCCGTTTCGGGCCACCGCGCACCACCCGTGAGAGTGGTTTCCGCACCCTCGTTCGGACGCTTCGCTGACGGTCCGCGCGAGCCGTCTCGGAGGGTCCGCCACGGCCCTCGAAAAGGGGGTCGTGGACACCGTCCCCAGAGGCTCTCCGAGACCACCTCCGCATGGTCGCTTCGAGGTCCCGGACACGGGCTCCGGCGTGGATGCCTCAGAGACCCCGACACATCCAGCGCACGCACCGCAACGACCCTCCACAACGGTGCCGCAGCCAGACCCTCCGAACGGGCACAAAAAAGTTATCCACAGGGCTGGTTGAGCCAAACCGTGCAGTCCTGCCAAGGTGCACATCCACAACGCCCGACCACACAGGCACCGGGCTCGACACGACGAGAGGAGCGAGGCGATGGTGCAGCGAGATCCGCTGAAGGACTTCCTCGCCGAGCTGTTCGGTCCGGGACCGGGCAGTCGCAACGCTCGCGCTGAGCAGGCGGCCGCGGCGAAGCCCGCCGTCGCCCCCTACCGGACCTTCGCCCCCATTCCGGTAGCCGCTGCCGGCCTCGCCTTCTACGCACCCGAATTGGCGGAGACCCCCGTCGTCGAGACGGTCAACGGGATGGGCGAGATCCTCGCCGCACTCCACGAGCACACGCTGCCGCTCGCACTCCTCGGCGCGGCCTGGTCCGCAGTCGACATCGCCCGGTTCCGTGGCCACCGCCAGCGGGTGATGCTCGAGGCTCAGATCCGCCAGACCACCCGGCACCTGCCGGTCAAAGTAAGCGTGCCGTTCCCGCCCGGCATCGGCACGTTGCGGACCGCGAAGATCAAGCTGCCGCGCGGTGCGATCATCCGCCCGAAGGAGATGGACGAATTCACCGCCGCAGTCCGCGGATCGGCTGGGTCGCGCACCGGGAAGTACACCTACACCGTCCGCCACGACGCGCACCGCGACCGGATTCTGATTACCCGCAAGCTGACCGAGGCGGACACCCGCTCGGCGCGTCACAAGGCGCTTGAGCTGGCACTCAAAGATGGCCCGCTCAAGGACCCGGTCGTCACCGTCGACACCCGCGACGAGAACGGTGTCGAGACCGGCTACATGATCACCTTCACTCCCTCGCTCAACAGTGGGGCACGCGGCTTCCAGGCCAAGGTCGAGGAAGCGCTCGCCTCCCTTGCCGGTGACCACGAGTCGGGCCGTACCTGGGCCACCCAGTGGACCCCGTCCGAAGGGTTCTTGGTGATGCGGCTGCGGGCGCCGCTGCCCACCCGTGTCGATCACCCGCTCGAGTTGGTCGACGAGAACCTGCGCCACCTGCCGTACGCGACCGGGGCCGGCGACCTGAGTCTGTTCTGGGATGTCTCGACGAAGTCGAACAAGCCGCACGCGTTGATCGTCGGCCCGACCGGTGGCGGCAAGACCTCGGTGATCCGCACTCTGCTCACCGAGGCGGCTCGCCGCGGTATCCCGTTCCTCGGGGTCGATCCGAAGATGATCGAACTCGACGGTCTCGAGGGCTACCCCGGGTGTGCTGCGATCGTCTACGACTTTGTCCGCGCGGCGATGCTGGTGCGCGCCCTGCACGCGGAGATGATGGCCCGTAACCGGTACGTGCACGTGAAGAAGATCGAACCGTCCCAGCTGCCGTTGATGATCGCGGTTCTCGACGAGTTCTTCATCCTCTCCGGGAAGTGGCAGGCGCTAGCCAAGACGGGTGACGACGAAACCCGTGCACTGCTCAAAGAACTCGATCCGCTCGGCGCGTGGGCGGATCTCGCTGTCCTCGCCCGTTCGGCCGGCATCCGCCTGCTGCTCGGGGTGCAACGCCCGGACGCCTCGCTGTTTGGTGGTGCCTCCGGTAATGCCCGTGACAACTTCGGCACCCGCATGAGCCTCGGTCACCTCTCCCAGGATGGTGCGCTGATGATGTGGGGCGACTCCACGGTTGGCCGCGAGGTCGACACCTCCGTCCCCGGCCGCGGCGTGGTCACCTCACTCGACGGATCCCCGGTGGACGCGCAGATGTGGTGGACCCCGAACGTCGACCCGCACCCGAACAAATGGAACCAGCTCTCGGAGGCAGAAAAGGCGATCGTGCGAGGACTGACCCCAGTCGAGCCGCCGACGTTGCAGTTCTACTCGAAGGAACTGCGCGATTTCGTCGAATCCGAACGAGTTCTGGCACAGCGGGCGCGCGAGCGCGGGGATGTTCTCGAGCCGGTCGTGCTCGGTGACAGCCCTGCTGACGCGATCCCGGCCTCGGCCGTCACCGAGGGGATGGTCATCCTCCTCGACGACGACCAGGGCAACGAGGTTCCGGTGACCGTCGACGCGGTCACCGTCATCCGCGACAAGGACACCGGTGACGTCCTCGAAACGACGCTGTCGATCGGCACCGGCGGACGACTGAAAACCAACGTCCACTACGGCCCCACCGATGTGGTGTTCCTTCCCGAACCCGACCAGGTCCTCACGACCGTCTGACACGCCCACAGAGCCTCAACGAAAGGAATCGCAATGACCGACAAGACCGACGCCCAGGACATCTGCACAGTCCTCGGCCTCCCACGCCACGACGAAGCATCCGACACCCACCGGTATGCCCCCGGCGGTGCCTTCACCGCAGCAGTGCCAGGGATTTCCGTGGCCGGCGCAGCGGCCCTCGCCGGGGGCACGATCGGCGGCCTTCTCGGGCCGATCACCGCCCCCCGTCTCTGAACCTCACCCACCCGCTATTCATCGCACCACCCACACCAGGAGGACCCAGTCATGAGCCGCCGCATCTCCCAGTCCATCACCCCCACCACCGAGGACGTCACGATCCTGCGGGAGCCGTTCGCGACGAAGGGCGGAAACGACCCTGTGATCACCGAACTGCGCCGGGTTCTCAAGGACGCGGTGCCGACCTGGCTGCCCAAGCTCTCCGACGACCAGGAACTCACCCGCTCCCGGCTCGACGAGTTCAAGGCCGCAGTCACGTTGCGCCGCCAGATCATCGAGTTGCTCCCGGACGGTCAGGCCCGCACCGACGCACTCGCCGCACTCGACAACGCCGACAAGACCGTGGCCGAGATGGACTCCGAGCTGTCCGTCGGCGCATTCGGAGGGTGACCCCCGTGAACGCATTCACTGTCGAGATCCTCTCGGATACCACCGCGCGTATCGCGGGGACCGACGAGGAGATCGTCGCCACCGACGGGAAGCCGATCCAAAACCGCATCTACGAGTACAGCCAGGCGCGTGCGATGGAAGCGGGCGGCCCGGTGGAGGTCGCGGTGCAGCGTTCGGGACGTTCCACCCAGATCACGGTCGCACCCGACGGCACCGCGTCGCGGTCCGCCCCGACCGGCCCCATCGAACCCGTGGTGCCCACCGCGCCCGCCGCCCCGGAACCGTATGAAGACGCCGTTCCCGAGCCGGTCAGTGTCACGGTCGAGCCCATCGGCCACTCGGCTCGCCGGGCCCCCGACGAGGGCCGCCCGCGCGGCCCCGCAGCCAGCACGCCCCGCCGGGCGGTGTCGGCGCTGGTGGCGCCCGAGGTCACCCCGGGCGCCGGGGAACCCGCGCGTCTGGGGATGCGCGGCCGGCTCAACGCGGTCCTCGGTCTCAGCCTTGCTCCGAAGACAAACTCGGCCGAGATGCGGCTGCGCGCATCCGAAGCGACGATCAACAGCCCGATTCCCGACTTCTCGGTCGTGACCGTGGCCAGCTGCAAGGGCGGGGTCGGCAAGACCCCGTTTGCGGTGGCCCTGGCCCAGACGCTGGCGACCGTGCGCGGCGGCAGCACGGTCGCGTGCGCGGATCTCGCCGAGATCGGCGGCAGCCTCGCCGATCGGGTCGGTGTTCCTCCCACCGAGGGGCGCGATGTGGTCGGACTGCTGGCCGCCCACACCGATGCCGCGGCCACGATCCGGCCATCGGCACTGTCGCGATACATGACCCGCCAGCCGTCCGGTGAAGACATCGTCGCCGGCCGCCGAGGCGCGGAGTCGGGATTGAGCTACGACGACGCCGCGAAACTGGCCGACATCCTCGCCCAGCACCGCGACATCCTCGTCGCCGACACCGGCAACAACCCCCTCGCCGGCAGCTGGCAGTGGGCGATCTCGGCCGCCGACGTGCTCGTTATCCCGGCCCCGCTGCGCTTCGACGCCGCCTCGTCCGCCGAACGGTTGCTGCAGCACCTGTCCGCCGCGGGCAGCGACGTTCTCAACCGCACGATCGTCGTCGTCACCGACGGTCCGGGCGACGCGCCGATCGTCGAACACGACGCCGTCGAGGCGTTCTGCGAATACGCAGTGCCGGTGTTGCGGATGCCCTTCGAGCCGTTGTTCGCCTCCGGTGAACGCATCGTCCCCGCCAGACTCCGCCCCGCCACCACGACGTCGTTGACCGTGATCGCCGCGACCGTCGTCGAACTGATGACCGCCGCGCGCTGATCCGGCCACCCTCGCACCCGCCCGCCCAGGTCTCTCTCCGCCCCCCGAATCTCCCGTCACCCACGAAAGGCAGCAACCGAGATGAGCACTCCCGATAACCGCGCCGCACGCCGACAGATCGGACGGCACCGTAAGCACACCGCCCCGATCGGAGCCACCGCGGCGGTCGTGGCCGCCTGCATCGCCGCGGGTCTGTCCCTCGCCCCCTCGGCGAACGCTGCACCCGGTCAGGCCGGAATCACCGACAACGGGGGTCAGGCCGGCGTGACCAACGAGGGCGGCCAGGCCGGCGTCAACACCCCCACCCCCGAGCCCGCCGCGCCTGCGCAGGAAGCCGACAACGGCGGTGGCACGACCGAGGATTGGGACACCTACATCCCGATCCCGGTGGAGTACCAGAACGCTCCGACCCGTTCGGTGCCCACCTACAACGAGCCCACCTACTACTACGCCCCGGAGCCGTCGGCAGAGTCCGACGAGCAGGTGGTCCCGGAGGCGTACCGGGCACCGGAACCTGCCCCCGAGCCGGGCAAGCCCGTCGCCCCGATCCAGGCGGCCCCCGACACCTACCGCTTCGGCGCACTCAGCGGCCCGCGGCCCGACTGGCTCCCCCGGGAGGAGGCGGACAAGCTCAACAACACCTCGTCCATTCTCGAAGCTCAGGGTGCGACGTTCTTCAACTCGCTCGGCGTCGAGACGACCCGCTCGGACCGGATCGCGGCAGGCGCCACTGCCGGTGTCGTCCTCGGTGCGGCAACCGGTGCGGTCGTCGCCGGTGTGCCCGCCGCAACTCTCGGTGCCGCCGGTGGCGCGGTCATCGGCACGGTCGCAGGAGTATCGATCATGGGACCGGTCGGCGCGATTACGGTGCCCATCGTCGGCGCGGTTCCCGGCGTGGTCGCCGGCGGCGCCGCCGGTGCGGGTATCGGTGCTGCAAGTGGCGCCGCAGCCGTCGGGCTCCCGGCTGCTGTTGCCGGTGCCGCAGTCGGTGGCGCTATCGGTGGTGCCATCGGCGCCGCATACGGCGCAGGCGAGAACATGGGCGAGGCACCCGAACCCGCCCCGGCACCGGCCCCCGAGGCCCCGGCAGTCGAGTCGGCCCCGGCGCCCGCTCCCGAGCCCGCTCCGGTGATCGACCTGGAGCCGGCGGCCGCGTTCGTCGAGCAGAACACCCAGGCCGCAGCACAGTTCGCCGACACCGCCACCGCCAGCTCCACCGGCAGCGCAGTCCTCGAGCAGGCCACCGACTGGGCGGAACAGGCCGCACCGGCCGCCACCCCGGCCGTCGACCAGGTCCAGGACGCCGGGGCGCAGGCCGCCTCCTGGGTGGCCGAACAGCCCGGCGGCAGCCAGCTCCTCGAGGCCGGTGCCGACCTGCGCACCGCCATGCCGAACGAGGTCAACACGCTCCTGTCGACCTTCGAGAACGCCGCAGCCTAACCAGGAAAGGGGTGGTGGCCGTGAACCGGCCGAGCATCACACCGCGCAAGTCGACCCGGCATCCGGCAGTGATCGACACTCTCGGGGCCGCACCCACCACCACGGCGACGCCGGGCCGACGCAGCACGACCGCGTCGCCCGGCGGCCGCGCCGACCTGACCGCACCAGCGCAGCACCCGACCCCACCGAAACGAGCACGCAAGGTGGCCCTTCGGGGCGGCAAGAAAATCGCCGTCGCAGCCGCGGTGGCCATCGCCGCGGCCGGTGCCGTCGGCTGGAGCGTGCTGCAGCCCGACGAGTCCGCAACAACCACGCCAGCAGCCCCGTCGGCGGCCGCACTCGTCGAGCTGGTCACTCCCGCCCCCACGCAGACGCCCGAGGCCGCACAGAGCCCCACAGCCGCCAGTGACGTCGGCGACGAGTGCCGCACCGACCGCGGAGACCAGAAGAGCGGGGAAGGGGTGATCGCCGCGTTCGAGCACGCCTACTACGTGACCCGATCCGGGCAGGCCGCCCGCGCCCTCGCCGCGCCGGACTCGCCGCTCCCGGCACCGGAGAAGATCCAGGCCGGCATCGACACCGTCCCGATCGGAACCAACTACTGCCTGCGCACCATCACCATCTCCGGCGGCCACTACTCGGTGGTCCTCTCCGAGATGCGCCCCGGTCAACCAGCGACCCAGTTCACCCAGACCATCACCACCAAACAGATCGACGGCCGCTGGTTCGTCGACGTCATCACCTAAACACCGTCACACGCATCGAGGCGGCCGGCCGCGTGTCGGCCGCCTTCGCGATCCCGGAGAGGACCAACAGATGAGCGTGCACCGCATCCGCAGATCCGCAGCCGCCACCGCCGTGGCCGTGGGCGCGTTGGCTGCGCTGACCGCGTGCGGCGGCGACGACGGCCGCGCCGCGGCCAGTGTGTCCGCATCTCAAAGCGGCACCGTCGTCACCGATTCCAGCGACGACCTCGGCAGCATCATCATCGGCTGGGGAGAACAGCACTCCGACAACGAGATCACCACACCCAGACCCGAAGACGTCACCGCCCGATGCTTCGGCAACGGAGACGACCTGGCCGTCGAGATCAGCGCCCCCCACGGCTGGATCATCAAGACCTCACACCCGTCGCAGGTGCTGACCGTCGAGAACACCGACCAGGGCCTCTCCGGCGACATCGACACCACGAACAAGTACCTCGACAGCCTGAGATCGGTGGACTGGTCGCAGCCCGACCAACTCGACATCGCCGCCACCGCCGCGGCCCCGCAGGACTGGAACTCCCCCTACGGCACCGGCCGGGTCTACCTGTCCGTGCACATCGACTGCACCCAGTAGCGACCCCCGCCAGAACCCAGAATGACGATGAAACAAGTGGATGACCAGCAAGAACGACACGTCCCCACCCTGGCTCCGCCGGTAAATCTTCGCGATCACGCGGAAGAGCTGCTGCGCGACATTGCAGGACCACACGCGACATTGCATCAAGACCAATGGACAGCTATCGAAGCGCTCGTCGTGCACCGCAAACGTGCCCTGGTGGTGCAGCGGACAGGGTGGGGAAAGTCTGCGGTGTATTTCGTGGCCGCGAGGCTACTGCGATCGCGAAAGATGGGCCCCACGGTGATCGTGTCACCGTTGCTGGCTTTGATGCGAAACCAAGTCGGAGCAGCGCAGCGTGGGGGAGTGCTCGCGGCCACGATCAATTCCGACAACTTCAGCGAGTGGGAGAGCATCCGCACCGATATAGCCGCCGATCGGGTCGATGTGCTGTTGATCAGCCCCGAGCGCCTGATCAATCCACGCTTCCGTGAGGAGGTGTTGCCAGTCCTCGCCGCGACCGCGGGCCTGGTCGTCATCGATGAGGCGCACTGTGTCTCGGACTGGGGGCACGACTTCCGGCCCTCGTACAGGGCCATCGCCGGCCTCCTCGCTCAGCTGCCGGACGGCATTCCAGTCCTAGCGACCACCGCCACGGCCAACGACCGCGCGATTGCCGACGTTGCCGCCCAGCTCGGCGTCGGAGCCAGCGGCAGCAACGACGGCGCGATCGTCCTGCGGGGCGGTTTGGACCGGCCCTCGCTGCACCTGTCCGTAACTCACCTCGACGATCACGTCGACCGCGGCATCTGGCTGGCAGATCGGCTCGGTGACCTGCCGAGCTCGGGCATCATCTACGCCCTGACTATCGCCGCGGCCGGAGAACTGGAGTCCGCACTCTCGGAGCGCGGACACAGTGTTTGCGTCTACACCGGGAGAACCGACGCCGACAAGCGCGTAGCGCTCGAAGCGGATCTTCTGGCCAACAGAGTGAAAGCACTTGTCGCGACATCCGCATTGGGCATGGGCTTCGACAAGCCCGACCTCGGGTTTGTCATCCATGTGGGCGCACCAGCGTCTCCGATCTCGTACTACCAGCAGATCGGCCGCGCCGGCCGCGCCACGGACCGAGCGGAAGTGATCCTGCTTCCGGGCCGAGAGGACCAGGAAATCTGGGACTACTTCGGATCCCTCGCATTCCCCCGAGAAGAGGTTGTCCGGCGACTACTCGACACACTCGACAAGAAGAAGCCCCACACGATCAAGGCGCTAGCGGAGAAAACCGAACTTCATCGACGGAGGACGGAGATGGTCCTGCGCGTCCTCGAGGTAGACGGCGTAGTGCGGCGAGTACGCGGCGGGTGGATCGACACTGGAGCACGGTGGACGTACGACCGGGAACGCTACGAGGGACTCGAGGACGCTCGGAACGCCGAGCAACAGGCCATGATCGACTACCAGCACACCGATAGCTGCCGCATGGCTTTCCTTCGTCGACAACTCGACGACCCAGACCTCGACGACAACACAGAATGCGGACGGTGCGACACCTGTGCGAGGAAAAGGGCGGGGAATCAGCCGATCCCGCCTGCAGCGGAATTCCAGGACGTCCGATAACTGAGTCTGTTTCGCCAGGTAGAGACGGATCGGAACAGACACTCCGCGAGAACCTATAGCCCATATGGGCAGCTATGCCCCATATGGGCTTTCGGCGCGCCAACGCGACGCCCGAGCTCTCATTCCAGCCGATCCGCCCCCGGTCGCCGATCGACGCTCTCCCGGCGGTCAGGCTTCGAGGAACGCCGCCGACGGTGCTGCGGGTTCAGCACCCGCAGGCCCGGAACGCGGGTGAATACCAGTCGGGCCAGGGGTGAGCCCCACACCCGGTGCCGGTAGGCGCCGAACAGTTGTGCGCCGAGCCACAGCATCACACCCGCCGCTACAGCACCGAGCTGAGGAACGATGGCCGCGCCCGCCACCAGACGGTAGGTCCACATTGGCGTTATCTCTTGGGGGTCAGACCAACCCCTTGAGGATGAGGATGATGCCCGCGAACCGGGCCAGCCCGTAGAAGTGTTTCCAGACCACGGTCAGTACAAGCGCGATAAGGGCGATGGTGAGCAGCAGCGACATTTCCGTACCTCTCCTCTCGGGGCTTGCTCGAATCACGAAATACAGCTTAGCGCTGTAAGGTTGCAACTCGTGCACCGCCCGGAAGTGGGCGATGGCCATATGCGAGCAGTGTCGAATAGGGCTTTGACGTCACAGCGTAGAGCTGTAAAGTAGGCAGGCCTACCGAGGAGAATCATTCCTACCGAGGAGAACTCAGTGACCAACACGTTGACCAACCGTCACGGCGACGAGATTCGCATCGGCCAGCTCTGGGCCGACGATCCCCGCCGCACCGTCGTCCGCACCCTGCGCATCGACGGTCTCGACGACGCCGGCTCGCTCGGCGCAGTCGCGGTCTGCACCGTCGTCCAGGCACATGACACCGACACCGGTCAGGTCACCGCGCCTGGCCGCGTCGTCACCATCAACATCGACCGCCTCCACACCACCGGCGCCGGAAACGGCTACCGGCGCGCCCCGGCCAACACCGCCCCGCAGGGTTCGGCCCCGTCCGCGAACTGAGCACCCTCCCTGGGGATATGAATTCGCAGGTCAGCGGCCCGACTACATTCCAAGTTGTCAATTGACAACTTGGAATGTAGTCTTTAGTTGTCAAACAGAAACGGAGGTGACAGGATTGGACAAGGACACCAAAGCGGTCCTCAAGGCCCTGAAGGAAGCGGGATTCGAAATTCGTAAGTCGAAGAACGGCCACCCGATGGTCTACAAGGACGA
>NZ_LTCZ01000079.1:0-48414 GCF_001583455.1 Rhodococcus sp. LB1
GCGGGTGGTGTGTGCCCGCGGCGAGCGTCTGCGGATCGAGACCGACCGCGGCGTCGTGTCGGCCCGCGGTCTGATCAACGCGACGGGAACGTGGGAACGCCCGTTCATTCCCCGCTACCCCGGCGCCGAGTCGTTCACCGGTCGCCAGGTGCACACCAAGGACTACTCCTCGGCGCAGGACTTCGCGGGACAGCACGTGCTCGTCGTGGGCGGCGGCATCTCGGCGGTGCAGTTGCTGGACGAGATCTCCCGCGTCACGACCACCACGTGGGTGACGCGCCGCCCACCGGAGTTCCGGGACGAGCCGTTCACGCCCGAGATCGGCCGCGCCGCCGTCGCTCTCGTCGAGGACCGGGTCCGTCGCGGGCTGCCGCCGGGTTCGGTGGTGTCGGTGACGGGACTGCCCGTGACGCCTGCGATCCGCGTCGCCCGCGAACGCGGGGTGCTGGCGCGGCAGCCGATGTTCAGCGAGATCACCGCGGACGGCGTCCGGTGGTCCGACGGCCGCGAGCTGAAGGTCGATGTGATCCTGTGGTGCACCGGTTTTCGCAGCTCCCTCGATCATCTCGCACCCCTGCGGCTGCGCGGGCCGGGCGGTGGGATCACGATGACGGGGCGCCTGGCCACCCAGGTGGCGTCGGATCCGCGGATTCATCTCGTGGGCTACGGCCCGTCGTCGTCGACGATCGGGGCGAACCGGGCCGGGCAGGCCGCGGCCCGCGAACTCACCCGGCACCTCGGCGTGCCGGCCGGATCCGAACGCCCTACCTGATCAGCGAGGCGATGAACGCTGCCTGGTCGGGACCGGCCTGGTACATGCTGCCGAAGTGACCACCCGAATACACTCGGTAGTCGAGATCCGTTCCCGCACTATGCATCTCGGCGACCAGCTTCTCCGTCAGCGGGATCGGCACCGACGCGTCGGTGACCCCCTGCACGAGCAGCAGCGGACGGTCGTAACCCGCGACCGGGACTTCGAGGTATTCGCGCAACGCGTCCTGCAGCGCCGGGACGTCGAGTGCCCGGGACAGCATCTGCGCCACCGACACGTTGCGGGTCATGGCCGCGAACTGCCGGAACGGCACTTCGGGAGCGGCGTCCACGAACTGCTTCCCGACCGGGGTCAGGTAGCTGTCGATGTCCAGTTCGGGATATGCGTCACGGACCCCGGCGATCAGGTACGAGATGTACACGGTGAGACCGGCGAGGCCCTGCGGCGGAAACGAGGGACCACTCCAGTTCGCCACCATCTCGATGTTCGACGGCACCCCGTTCGCGACCGCCCCGCGGTAGTCCAGTTCCGGCGCGTACGTCGTGGCGGTGTGTGCGGCGAACACCGCGGCCTGCCCGCCCTGGGACAGTCCGACTGCCATCCATGTGGCGGAGAGATCGGCGTCGATCGCCCTGGCGGCGCGCACGGAGTCCACGACGCTGCGCCCGGCGACCTTCCCGTCGAGGTAGGGCGGCACCCCGGGGGTGCCCAGGCCCACGTAGTCGGTGGCGGCCACGGCGTAACCGAGTTGCAGCCAGCTGCTCACGTAGTCGGAGGATTCCCTGTCGACCCCGGTCACGGACGGTGCGTCGGAGTCGGAGTCCCCGACCGTTCCGTGCGCCCACGCGATGACGGGCCAGCCCCCGGCGGGCGGTGAACCGGGCGGCACGAACACCATCCCGGTGCACGGGGTGATGCCGTGCCGGTCGGTGGTCAGATACGTCATCCGGTAGGCGCTGCCGGTGCCGCGGAGCCAGAGCTCGGCCGGCAACTCGGACGAGTCGACGACCGCGCCGGGGGTCGATCCGGCCCGCAACGGATCCGCACCGACAGTTGGTGCCCACAGCACGCTGACCAGTGCGAGCAACGCCACGATGCGCCACCACCTCCGCACTACTCAACGGTAGCTGGGCGGGGGTGGCGCAGTACTGTGAATCGTCCACCCACAGGGGACGGGCGGACGAACGAGACGGGGAGCAGAAAAGACATGAGCGACGACGGCCCGATCCTGGCTCCCGGTGACACGTGCTGGCAGGTTGCCCACGCCGACCGTCTCGCGTGCATCGTCGATGCGGCGGACTACTTCCGCCATGCCAAGTCCGCGATGCTGCAGGCCCGCAGGCGCATCATCCTCATCGGCTGGGACTTCGACACGAGGATCAAGTTCGAGCCGGACGAGAAGACGCTCAACGGCCCCAACCAGCTCGGCCGGTTCCTGGCCTGGCTGACGCGGGAACGCCCGGATCTCGACATCTACCTGCTCAAATGGAACATCGGGGCCTTCACCGCGATCGGGCGTGGCATGACGCCGATCTTCGTGGTCAACTGGGTGACCGACCGCCGCCTGCACTTCGAACTCGACGCCGCCCACCCGGTCGGCTCGGCGCACCACCAGAAGATCGTCGTCATCGACGACGCGCTCGCGTTCTGCGGCGGCATCGACATGACCGTGGACCGATGGGACACCCCGGAGCATCGTGACCGCAACCATTACCGGACGCAGCCGAACGGCAAGCGGTACGGGCCGTGGCACGACGCGACGACCGCCGTCGACGGGGACGCGGCGAAGGCCATCGGCGAGCTCGCCCGCACCCGGTGGAAGGCGGCGACGGGGCAGGATCTGGCGCCGGTCGACGAGATCGCGGGGAGGACGCCGTGGCCGGAGGGGCTGAAGCCGACGATGCGCTCCGTCGACGTGGGCATCGCGCGCACGCTGCCGGAGCTCGCCGATCGGGGCGAGGTCCGGGAGATCGAGGCCCTGTATCTGGCTGCGATCGCGGGCGCCGAGCGGTCGCTGTACATCGAGAGTCAGTACCTGGCCTCCCGGACCCTCGCCGAGGCGATCGCCGCGCGACTACAGGAACCGGACGGACCGGAGATCGTGCTGGTGCTGCCGCGCAATGCCGACGGCTGGCTCGAGCAGAAGGCCATGGACGGCGCCCGCCGACGGTTGCTGCACCTGCTCTGGCAGGCCGATACCGGGAACCGGCTGGGCGTCTACTACCCCGTCACGGCGGGCGGTGAGCCGATCTACGTCCACGCCAAGGTGCTGGTGATGGACGACCGCCTTCTGCGGGTGGGTTCGTCGAACCTCAACAACCGGTCGATGGGGTTCGACACCGAGTGTGATCTGGCGGTCGAGGTCACCGCGGACACGGCGAACGGTGAGGAGCTGCGGCAGACCATTCTCGGTATTCGCCGTCAGCTCGTCTGCGAGCACCTCGGTGTCCCGGCCGGGCTGTTCGAGGACACGCTGGCCGAGACGTCGTTCCTGGGCACCGTGGAGGCACTGCGCGGCGGCGGCCGGACCCTCGAGAAGTTCGAGCCGGAGACGGTCGAGGACGAGGACAGTCCGCTGGCCGAGAACGAACTGATGGATCCCGAGCGCACACCGCCCAGCCTCTGGGAGCGCACCAACCGGGGCCGGCTGCGGCGCAGGGTGATCCGGCGTCAGAAGGCGGCCGGCTCGGTGCCGTAGATTCGCCGGTAGTCCTTGCGGAATGCCCGACGCCCCAGGATCGACCACGCCATCCTGGCCGCGAAGGGCATCTCCGACAGGAATATTCGACGCTCGTCGGGGGTCGCCCCATGAAGGATGAAGCCGAGGAACACCAGCAGCCGGTCCTTGGGGATCGATGCGCGGCCGCGATCGCCCATCTCCTGCCATTCGGCGAGCGTCATGAACTGCTCCGCCATCGGGAGGATCCGCTGCTCCTCCTCGCCGAGGTGCTCGTCGAGCGCGGCGGACAGCGCGGTCAGCGTCTTCGCCAGCGGCTCGCCGTCCACCGCTTCCGCTGTGAACGCGGCGCCCTGCGACTGCGCCCGCGACAGCAGTTCGGAGATGCGTTCGTGCTGTTCCTCCATTCGCAGCACCAGCGCCGCGTCGGTGGGCGCGCGGTCGAGCAGCTTCGGCCACAGCAGGTCGTCCTCGCTCGTGTGATGGTGGTGCAGGGCGGTGGCGAGTTCCTCGAAATACGTCACCACCTCCCCCGCCCGGGCGGTGTCGCCGGCGGGAACACCCCGGACGAGTGCGGGCAGTGCGGCGAACTGGCGACGGAAGCAGTTGTGGACCACCACCATCTCGCGGGTGTCGGGGCGGGCGGTGTGAGCAGTTGACGTAGTCATGCGATCAGGGTCGGTTCGGCGCCTTGGAGAGCACTTGGAGGCCACTAGTGCCTACCCTTGGCACAATGCTGCGTATTCGAGTTCTCGGGACGCTCGAGGCGGAGGACGAATCGGGGACGGTGGACCTCGGCGGCCCCCGCCAGCGCGCCGTGCTCGCGTTGCTGCTCGTCGCACGCGGCGAGGTGGTGCCGGTGGATCGGCTGATCGACGATCTCTGGCACGGCGCTCCCCCACCGCGGGCTGTCGGCGCACTTCAGGCATACATTTCGAATCTGCGCCGGGCGCTGGAGCCGCACCGCGCACCCCGGGCGGACTCCACCGTCCTGGTGAGCCGGGCCCCGGGGTATGCGCTCACCCTGCCCCCGTCCGGTGTCGACGCGTGGGAGTTCGAGAACCTGGTCCGGTCTACCGCCGACACCGGGCGAGCCGATCTCGAGCGCGCACTGAGCCTGTGGCGGGGGCCTGCGTTCGCCGAGGTGGCCGGTGAGCACTGGGCTCTCGCCGAGATCGCCCGGCTCGAGGAACTGCGGGTGGTCGCGCGCGAACGTCTGGTGGCGGCCGCCCTCGCGAGCGGCGACGCAGCCGGCGCCGTGCTCGACGCGCAGACCCTCACCCGGGAACACCCGCTCCGGGAGGAGGGATGGCGGTTGCTCGCTCTGGCCTTGCACCGCAGCGGGAGACAGGCGGACGCCCTGGCCGCGTTGCGCGAGGCCCGCGGCCGGCTGGCGAACGAACTCGGACTCGACCCCGGTCCCGCCCTGACGGAACTCGAACGCCAGATCCTCACCGGCACCGTCCCGGCCGCGCCCGCACCCGCCCTCGCCGCCGGGCCCGTCGACACCACCCCGGCCCCCTGGTTCCTCGGCCGCAGCGAGGAATTGGCGACCCTGACCGACCTGATGGCCGACCCCGGCACCCCTGTGGTCCTCCTGGGCGGCGACGCCGGATCCGGGAAGTCGTCCCTGCTGCGCCGGTTCCGCCGAACGCTGGACGCCGCAGGGTGGCAGGTGGCGGTGGGACGCTGCCCCGAAGTGGACGGCGCCCCGCCCGCGTGGGCGTGGGTAGAGATCCTGCGCGCACTGCGCGAGAAGGTCGACCCCGGCACCGAGACGGACGCGCTGGCACCCCTGCTCTCCGACGACCGTTCGCACGCGGCGCGGCCGGACGCTCCGAGCGGACGGTTCCTGCTGCACCGTGCCGTCGCCGACTACATCGGTACCGTCCGCGAGCACGGCCCGCTCGCCGTCGTCCTCGACGACGTCCACCGCGCCGACGAGGACACCCTGGCGATCCTCGTGCGGCTCGCGCAGCAGCGGTCGCCGATCCTGCTGATCCTCGCGTTCCGCCCGGACGAGGTGGACCCGAACCTGGAGAACTGCTTCGCCGATCTCGCGTCGCTCCAGCCGACACGCGTCCGACTGGGCGGACTCGGACCCGAGGATTCGGCCGAGCTGATCCGGCACGTGGCGGGTCGCGACCCCGATCCCGACACCCTCCGCGCACTCGCCGACCGCACCGGCGGAAACCCGTTCTACCTGCAGGAGAGCGCCCGGCTCCTGGCCAGTGAGGGCGAACTGGTGGCCACGTCGGAGGTACCCGAGGGGGTGCGGGACGTCCTGCGCCGGCGGATCGCCCGTCTCCCCGAACTCACCGTGTCCGTCCTGCGGCTGGCCGCGGTCGTGGGCCGCGAATCCGACATCGACGTCCTCACCCGTGCCGCCGAAATCGACGACGACGCCGTGTTCGACGCACTCGAATCGGGCGTGATCGCCGGACTTCTCGGCGAGCCGCGCGCCGGGACCGTCCGGTTCACGCACGCCCTCGTCCGCGACACGCTCTACTCCGACCTCACCCGGCTGCGCAGGAGCCGCTGGCACGCGCGGGTCGGGACGGCACTCGAGGAGCTGCGGCCGCACGACGTCGCGGCTCTCGCCCACCATTTCACGGAGGCGCTGTCGGCGGCCACCGCGCGGCAGGCCCTCGACCATAATGTCGCGGCCGCGGCGCAGGCCGCCGATCGCTACGCCCACGACGCGGAGATCGGCTTCCTCGACAACGCCCTTCGAGCCGCCGACCGGTTGCCGCCGGACGCAGCGGCGTCCGTGGACGAGCGCGTCGAACTCCTCACCGAACTGAGCCGCACGCAACTCGCCGCCGGCAGCGGACTGGCGGGATCCCGTTCGCGGAAGCGGGCTCTCGCGCTCGCCCGGGACGCGGGCCGCACCGACCTGGCGATCCGGGTGCTCGCGTTCGTCGACACCCCGACGCCGTGGATCAATCGGCGATACGGCGAGGTGGACACGGCCGTCGTCGATCAGATCGAGGCGTTGCTTCGGCACGAGCAACTGGAACCGGCGGTGCGGTGCCGGCTGCTGGTGACACTCGTCCACGAGATCGGGGCGGAGGATCACGAGCGCACCGGTTCCGCGGTCCGGGAGGCCGAAGTTCTCGCCCGCGACCTGGACGATCCGGTGCTGCTCGGGCTGGTGCTCTGCGCCGTCCACGCCGGCACCGGGTCCCCGACCAGCACGCTCGGCGACCACGTCATCGGCGACGAGCTGCTCCGGATCGGCGACCGGACGCAACTTCCCGTGTTCACCATGCTGGGCCACCACCTGCTGGCCGAGATCGCCTCCGGCAACGGTGACATCCCGGCGATCGAACACCATATGGGCATCCAGTCGGAGCTGGCGGACCGGTATCAGTTCCAGCAGGCGCAGGCGACCCGGGAGATGAGCCGCGCGATGGTCGCTCACCTCACCGGCGATCTGGCCACGGCGGAACGACACTACGGGCGCGGCCACGAGTTGATGACCCGGGCGGGTCTCGACGCCGACAGCGTCTTTGCCCTCGCGCAGTTCACGCTCCGGCTCACCGAGGGACGCGCCGGAGAACTGGAGGCGGTGATCGAGACCGTCGACAGTGCCGCGATGGACGTGATCGCCGATCTGCACGCCCTCGCGCTACTCGGCAACGGCAAACCGGACCGGGCGCGTGAGGTCCGGCGTCACCTGCGCCCGGTCCGCCGCGACTTCTTCCACTCCCTGATGATGTCGCTGCGGGGCATCGTCGTCGCGCAGCTGGGTGAACGGGAGGAGGCGGCCGCGGTGCACGCGGAGCTGAGCCCGTACAGCGGCCAGATCGGCGGCGGCGACACGGCGGCGTTCGCGGTCGGCCCCGTCGACACGATCCTCGGCGACCTCGAGGTGCTCCTCGACCGGCCCGAGGACGCCCGCACCCACTACGCGGCGGCGCTCGAACTGGCCGAACGTTGCGGCTGCCCGGCCTGGGTGGAGGCCGCGCGCACCCGGGTGACCACCCACCCAAGCGAGTTCCAAGTGGGCCACTAGCCGCCGGGCGCACAGTCGGAGGCGACAGAACCAACCGGCTTTCCTGGAGGCTCCCCCCATGAGTTCCCTGCTCGCGCGCCTCGGCTCGGCCGCCGCTGCCCACCCCTGGCGGGTGATCGCCACGTGGCTGACGCTGCTCGTCCTGGTGTTCGCCGCCGCGTCCGCGTTCGGCGGTACCAACCACGACGACTACAACGTGCCCGGTCTGCCGTCGCAACAGGGGACGAATCTGCTGAGTGAACGATTCCCGGAGATGTCGGGAGCGGACGCCCGGGTGGTCGTGCACTCCGGCAGCGGCCCGCTCGACCCCGCGGTCCTCACCGATCTCGGCACCAGACTGGCCGACGTGAACGGTGTGAGCTCCGTGTCGCCGCCCCGCCTGTCCCAGGACTCCGACACGGCCGTGATCAGCCTCAACTACCGCATCCCGGTCACCGACTTCCACGGCAGCGAGGGAGTCGACGCCCTCGACGCCGCGGTGGCCGACACTCAGGAGCAGGGGCTGCAGGTGGAACTGGGCGGGCAGGTGCCGGAGAACATCTCCAAGCCGTCGGGCACCGCCGAGGCGGTGGGCATGATCCTGGCGCTGATCATCCTGGTGTTCGCGTTCGGTTCCGTGGTGGCCGCCGGACTGCCCCTGGCCGTCGCGCTCGTCGGTGTCGGCATCGGGTCGGGGCTCATCACGATCATGGCCGGGTTCACCAGCATCAGCACCATCGCCCCGACCATCGCCACGATGGTCGGCATCGGCGTCGGGATCGACTACGCGCTGCTGCTCGTCACCCGGTACACGGAGGGACTGCGGGCCGGCATGTCGGTGCGGGACGCCGTCGCGGCCGCCAACTCCACGGCCGGGACGTCGGTGATCTTCGCCGGCACCACCGTCCTCGTCTCCCTGTTCGGGCTGCGACTGTCCGGGCTGCCGATGTACGCGTCGTTCGGCTACGCCACGTTCGCGATGGTAGGCATCGTGATGCTCACCTCGGTCACGCTGGTGCCCGCACTGTGCGGGCTGGCGGGCACGCGGGTACTGGGCAAGAGGTCCCGTGCCCGGGCCGAACGTCGCACGACGTCGCCGCTGACGGAACGGTGGGCGATCCGGGTGAGCCGCCGCCCGTGGCTGTGGGCCCTGACGGCGCTCGGGGTGCTGCTCCTCCTGGCCGCTCCGGTTCTGGGCATGCGGACGTGGCCGCAGGACGCGGGCAGCGCGCCGGCCGCCAACACGATCCGTCAGGCGTACGACCTGATCGACTCCGAGTTCGGGCCCGGCGCCAACGGACCCCTGATGGTGGCAGTCGACCTGAACAAGGTTCCGGCAGCCGAGCTTCCGGCCCTCGCGCGTGAACTGGCAGCCGAACCCGGGGTGGCCTCGGTGACGCCCGTCCTGCTGAACTCCGACTCGACGGCCGCGCTGATCTCGGTGCAGCCGACCACCGGCCCCAGCGATCCCCGCAGCACCGAACTGCTGGAGCGGATCCGGTCCGACGCCGCCGACGGCGTCCACGTCACCGGGCTCACCGCGACGTTCGCCGACATCTCCGCTCGCCTCGCCGAACGGCTGTGGCTCGTGATCGCGTTCGTCGTCGCACTGTCGGTCGTGCTGCTCACCTTCGTGTTCCGTGCGCCGGTGGTCGCGGTGAAGGCGGCCGTGATGAACCTGCTGTCGGTGGCCGCCGCCTACGGCGTGATGGTGATGGTGTTCCAATGGGGTTGGGGCGCGCAGCTACTCGGACTTCCGCATGCGCTTCCCGTGTCGAGTTGGGTGCCGATCCTGATGTTCACCATCCTGTTCGGCCTGTCGATGGACTACGAGGTGTTCCTGCTCTCCCGGATACGTGAGCGCTGGCTCGACACCGGCGACTCGCACCGGAGCGTCGTCGAGGGACTGGCGTCGACGGGCCGGGTGATCACGAGCGCCGCGGCGATCATGGTGGCGGTGTTCGCCGGGTTCGCGCTCGACGGGGACGTGACCGTGAAGATGATGGGCGTCGGACTCGCGACCGCGGTCCTCATCGACGCTACGATCGTGCGGATGGTGCTGGTGCCTGCCACGATGTACCTGCTGGGCAACGCCAATTGGTGGCGGCCGGGCGGACGCCGGGACGCAAAACCGGACTCGGACGCTACCTCCGCAGGCGTTCCACTTCCGCTTCGAGCGCGATGACCCGCCGGTACAGGGCCTGGATGCTCGCCATGCACACCCCGTTCGCGTCGACCATCGCTATGCGGCGGTCGTTGGAACCGAGACCGAATGCGGTGGCGAAATCCTGTGCCATCGGTCCCAGGTGTCGTACCGAATCGTGATCGAAACCGTAGGTCCAGACGCTGAGCGGCATGTCGACGAGACGTTCGAGCACCTCACCGGCACTGGCAGGCGGCGTCTGGACGGCAACACCGCGTTTGCGGGTGAGAACCGAGTGAAACCACGCCAGCGGGTGGCGGGTACGGGCCGCTGTTCGCGCCCGGACCCGCCCCCGACGGGTGTCGACCCACATGGAGTCAGTCGGGGAGTTCGCCGACATCGTGCTTGATCGTCGCGTCACTGAGAAGGAGTCCGACCCCGAGGGCCATGACGCCGATTCCGAGTCCGATTGCGGCTCCGCCGAGTCCGAGCATGATTCCGAGCATGTTGTCTCCTGTTCGTCGCTGGTGTGCGGGATTTCGTGCCCCCGCTTTCTGAACACCTACGACTCTCGCGGCTCCGGCCCTCCGAGATAAGACACCCCAGGGGTGGTGCAGCGCACCCCCGGACGCGGCGCCGGGCGGCAGAATGGCGGCCATGACGGAATTACCGGAATGGGCCCGAACCCTCGACCTCGCCCCGCACCCCGAAGGCGGCTGGTACCGCGAGACGTGGCGCAGCGACGTCACGATCCCGGAGGGGAGCCTGCCCGGCGACTACCCCGGACCGCGGGCGGCCGGTACCGCAATCCTGTTCCTCCTGATGCCCGGACAGCAGTCGGAATGGCACAGCGTGCGCAGCGCCGAGATCTGGCTGTACCACCGGGGCAGCCCCCTGCGGCTCGAACTCGGCGGGGACGGAAGCGAACCCGCGGCGCCGGACGCGCAAATCCTCGGCGCAGACGTCGCGGCGGGCCAGCAACCACAGCTGCTGGTCCCGCCGCGACATTGGCAGCGAGCGAAGCCCGAGGGCGACGAACCGACTCTCGTCAGTTGCGTCGTCACCCCGGGCTTCGACTTCGCGGACTTCCGGCTGGTCTAGGAGCCCAGCGTTGCCGGGTCGGGGCCGATGCGCCCGTCGGCCCGGGTCAGCGAACCGACCGTGTTGATCTCGTCGGGGGTCAGCTCGAAGTCGAAGACGTCGAAGTTGGCGGCGATGCGCTCCGGCGTCACCGACTTGGGGATGACCACGTTGCCGATCTGCAGGTGCCACCGGATGATCACCTGCGCGGTCGTCTTACCGTGCGCTGCAGCGATCTTCGCGATGGACTCGTCCTCGAGGACGGTGCCCTGCCCGAGCGGGCTCCACGCCTCGGTCGCGATGCCCTTGCCGGTGTGGAAGGCGCGCAGGTCGGCCTGGTTGAACCGCGGGTGCAGCTCGACCTGGTTGATCGCGGGCACATCGCCCGTCTCGGCGATCAGACGGTCGAGGGTCTCCGGGGTGAAGTTGGAGACACCGATCGACCGCGCACGCCCGTCGGCCTTGATCTTCTGGAAGGCCTTGAACGTGTCCACGTAGCGGTCCGCGGACGGCACGGGCCAGTGGATGAGGTAGAGGTCGACGTAGTCGAGCCCGAGGCGGTTCAGGCTGTCGTCGAACGCGCGGAGCGTGGAGTCGTAGCCCTGGTCGTCGTTCCACAGCTTGGTGGTGACGAACAACTCGTCACGGGCAAGTCCGGAGTCCGCGAGCGCGCGGCCCACTCCGGTTTCGTTCTCGTAGATCTTGGCGGTGTCGATGCTGCGGTACCCGGCCTTCAGCGCCTCGGTGACCGCGGCGTGGCTCTCGTCGTCCGGCACCTGCCACACGCCGAAGCCGAGGGCAGGAATGCTGTTCCCGTCGTTGAGCGTGACCGTAGGTACAGGACTCTGTGCATTGTTGAAACCCATGGGACTGTCCAACCGGGCTCCCGGACCAGATGTTCCCGCCGTCTCAGAATGTGGACTTTCGCGTGTTGTTTCGGTGCGACCGGGTAATCCGACGGCATCGGCGTTCAGGTGGTGACGCGCCCGGTGGAAGGGGCGGACATGGGCCTCGGATACACATTGGCCTATCGGTTCAAGATCACGCCCTGGGTGAAAGCGGGCCGCGTCTTCGGAAGCCAGATCGAGACGTTGCTCGATCCCTTCGACGCACCACCGGGAGAGGTCCTCGACATCGGATGCGGCACCGGTGACCACGCCATCGAGATGGCCCGGCGGGGGTGGCAGGTGACGGGGATCGACACCGTCCAGCTGGCCCTCGACAAGGCGCGGTCCAAGGCGCGGAAGGCGGGCGTCGACGTGCGTTTCATGCACGCGGACGCCACCGACCTCGAGCACGCCGTCGGCCGCGGGTACCACTTGATCATGGATGTGGGGTGCTACCACGGGCTCAGCGACCACGACCGGGTCGCGTATGCCGAGAACGTCACGACCGTGAGCGAACCGCACGCCACCCTGCTGATGTTCGCTTTCGGGCCGGGACATCGCGGCCCGCTGCCGCGTGGGGTCTCCCGCTCCGACGTGGAGCGGACGTTCGAGAAGTGGAAACTCGTGTCGGATGTCGACGCGGACACGACCGGTATGCCGGGACCGCTCAAGAAGGCCGACCCCCGCTGGTTCCGCCTCGTCAAACGCTGAGTGGATAATCGCCGGGTGACTGCAACACTGCGCATCAGCGGATTGTCGGCTTCGCGCGGTGAGCGCACCCTCTTCGCCGGCCTCGACCTGACCGTCGCCCCGGGCGACGTGACCGGACTCGTGGGGGCGAACGGTGCCGGCAAGTCGACGCTGCTGACCGCCCTCGCGGGGATCGGCTCGGCGGACGTCGAGGGCAGTATCGTGCTGAGCCCGCCCGACGCTGCCGTCGGCTACCTCGCCCAGGAACCCGACCGGATCGCCGGCGAGACGGTGCTCGACTTCCTCGGCCGCAGGACCGGCGTCACCGAGGCCGAGCACACCATGAACGCGGCCGCCGAAACGCTCGGCGAGTCGGAGGAGGATCTCTACTCCCCCGCCCTCGAGCGGTGGCTGGCACTGGGCGGCGCCGACCTCGCCGAGCGCGCGGAGAAGGTCGTGAGCGAACTCGGGCTGGGAGTGCCGCTCGACGCGCACATGACGTCGCTGTCCGGTGGGCAGGCGGCGCGCGCCGGATTGGCGTCGCTGCTGCTGTCCCGGTACGACGTGCTGCTGCTCGACGAGCCGACCAACGACCTCGACCTCGTGGGGCTCGAGCAGCTCGAGCGTTTCGTCGCCGAGAGCCGGGCGGCCGTGGTAGTGGTGAGTCACGATCGAGAATTCTTGGCGCGCACCGTGACCGGCATCGTGGAACTCGACCTCGTGCAGCAGCAGATCGCGGTCTACGACGGCAGCTACGACTCGTATCTCGCCGAACGGGAGATCGCGCGCAGGCATGCCCGGGAGGCGTACGAGGAGTACGCCGGGACCCGTTCGGACCTCGAGGACCGCGCACAGATGCAGCGGAACTGGATGGAGCACGGTGTCCGGAACGCGCGTCGCAAGGCGAAGGACAACGACAAGATCGGCAAGGGTCTGCGCACCGAGTCCACCGAGAAGCAGGCGGCGAAGGCCCGGCAGACGCAACGCCGGATCGAGCGGCTCGAGGTGGTCGAGGAACCGCGGAAGGAGTGGGAACTGCGGATGGAGATCGCCACCGCCCCCCGCAGCGGATCGGTCGTGGCGACGGCGAACGGCGCCACCGTCGCGTGGGGCGGGGACCGCGAGTTCACGTTCGGTCCGGTCACCACTCAGGTGGACTGGGGCGACCGGATCCTCATCACCGGCGCCAACGGTTCCGGCAAGACGACCCTGCTGAAGGTGCTGCTCGGCACGATCGCGCTGGACGCGGGCACCGCGTCACTCGGGTCGGGTGTGGCGATCGGCGAGATCGATCAGGCCCGCGGCCTGTTCGAGGGCGGCGAGAAGGTGGCCGATGCGTTCGCGGCGCAGATCCCGGACTGGCCGGACGCCGACGTGCGGACACTGCTCGCGAAGTTCGGGCTCAAGGGACACCACGTGCTGCGGCCGGCGGCGTCGCTGTCACCCGGCGAACGCACCCGCGCCGCCCTCGCCCTGCTGCAGGCGCGGGGCGTCAACCTGCTGGTGCTCGACGAACCCACCAACCACCTCGACCTCCCCGCGATCGAACAGCTCGAGCAGGCCATGGAGAATTTCGACGGCACGCTGCTGCTGGTCACCCACGACCGGCGGATGCTGGATTCGACACGCAGCACCCGCCGGTGGCGGATGGACGGCGGCCGGCTGTCCGAGGAGTAGTCAGTCGCCTTCGGCCATCGGCGGCAATGCCTTGACGAACGGCGGGTCGTAGTCGACCTTGCCCAGCTTCGCCGCGCCGCCGGGGGAACCGAGGTCGTCGAAGAAGTCGGCGTTCGCCTTGGTGTACTCCACCCACTGGTCCGGGACGTCGTCCTCGTAGAAGATCGCCTCGACGGGGCAGACCGGCTCACAGGCGCCGCAATCGACGCATTCGTCGGGGTGGATGTAGAGCATCCGGCCGCCTTCGTAAATGCAGTCGACTGGACATTCTTCGATGCATGCCTTGTCCAGAACATCGACACAGGGCTCAGCGATGGTGTAGGTCACGTCAGTAATCCTGTCCTTTCCTGCCGTCCCGCGCGAATCGCCTCCACTCTGCCACGCAATTCCCCAGGGTCAACCTGTCATTTTGGCGCCCGTCGCCGTTGTGCACCATTGACAAACTGTTGGGTTTTCACAACACTTTGTTGCATGAGTCCAGTACGGCGTGGGGACGCCCTCCCCATCTACAACCGCATCGGCGTTCTTCGCGCCGAACGCGGGATGAGCCGGGCTCAGCTGGCGGGACTCATCGACGTCAATCCCCAGACCGTCGGCGCGCTCGAGCGGGGCGACCACTACCCCAGCCTCGACCTGGCGTTCCGTATCTCGTGGGTGTTCGAACTGCCGGTGGAAGCCATTTTCTCCCGCACCGAGTTCGGACCCCTGTCCACCGAGCTGTATCGCACCGACCGACCGCCGTCCACGACAGGAAGCGGGGAGAGTTCCCATGTCTGAGACCAATCTGATCGAGCGGTACCAGGGGTTCCGGACGCGCAGATTCCTCCAGAACGAACGCCGTTACCGGACGTGGCTACCGGCGTGGCGGACGCGCAGCCGCAGACGAATCCTGGTGGTCGCCCTCGCGGTCACGTTCGTGTTCATGACCGCCGTCGGCATCGTCTGTCATTTCGACATGGTCGTCGGGCCGCTGCTGTGGCTGCCCGCGTGCCTGTTGTTCTTCCCCCTGTGGACGATGCTCCAGATCGTGTCCGGGCGGCAGGGGGACGCTCCGCGCGACGCTCTCGACGAGTGGGAGATCCAGCAGCGCAATAGTGCCCGGTCGATCGGACTCACGGTCACCCAGCTACTGACGCTCGTTCCCGCGCTGTACCTGATCTTCGTCGGCGCGCTGGACGGCGATCACGGCAACGTGCCGTACGCCGCCGGACTGCTCGTCGTCACCGCGCTGATGGTCGGGGGTTGCACGCCCGCCATGATCCTCGGCTGGACGCAACCCGATCCCGACCCCGACGACCTCGCTTCGTAGGAACACCCGCACTCCAGAACGGGAAGGACCCATGTCTCACACCCTCACGATCGACGGCATCTCCAAACGGTACGGCGAGGTCGTCGCACTCGACGACCTGTCCTTCGAGGTCCACCCCGGTGAGATCTTCGGTTTCGTCGGCAGCAACGGCGCCGGCAAGACCACCACCATGCGCATCGCCCTGGGCGTCCTGTCCGCCGATTCCGGCGAGGTCCGTCTCGGCGGCAAGCCGGTGGACCTGGATGTGCGGCGCACCATCGGGTACATGCCGGAGGAACGCGGGCTGTACCCGAAGATGAAGGTGGGCAAGCAACTCGAATACCTCGCCGAACTGCACGGCATTTCCCGCTCGGCGGCACGGGAGGCGGTCGCCCGCTGGACCGAACGACTCGGCATCGCGGACCGTGTCGGCGACACCGTCGACGCACTCTCGCTGGGCAATCAGCAACGCGTCCAGCTGGCCGCTGCGCTCGTCCACGATCCGGCGGTGCTGGTTCTCGACGAACCCTTCTCCGGGCTCGACCCCGTCGCGGTCGACGTCATGAGCGACGTGCTGGTGGAGAAGGCGAACACCGGAGTGCCGGTGATCTTCTCGAGCCATCAGCTCGAACTCGTCCAGCGCCTGTGCCACCGCGTCGGCATCATCAGCCACGGCCGGATGCGTGCAATCGGCACCGTCGACGAACTGCGCGGCGGCGGCAAAGCCCAACTCGAAGTCCACGCGCCGGAAGCGCCGGTCGGCTGGGCACACCATCTCGAAGGCGTCACCACGATCAGTCACCTCGACGGCCGGACCCTGCTGTCGCTCGACACCGACGTGGACGACCAGCTGATCCTGCACACCGCCCTGAAGACCGGGCCGGTGCACGAATTCTCGCTGCACCGGCCCACCCTGACCGATCTGTTCCGAGAGGTGGTCACGGCATGAGTGCCCCACTGAGCCCCGCCCGCGCGATCGGCCTCGTGGCCCGCCGCGAATTCCTGACACAGGTGGCGAAGAAGAGCTTCGTCATCAGCAACGTGATCATCCTGCTGGCCATCGTGGGCGGCATCGTCGCGTACTCGCTGTTCTCGGGCGGCGACGACGAACACGCCACCATCGGACTCGTCGGCGACCAGTCGCTCGCGCCGGCTCTCGTCGCCACCGGTGACGCGGTCGGGACGCCGGTCGACGTCGTCCCGGCCACGGACGAGCAGGCCGCGCGCGACGAGGTGGGGAACGGTGACCTCGACGTCGCCCTGATTCCCGGCACCGGCGGATCCGTCACGGCCGTCACCGAATCCGAGATCGGCTCCGGGCTTCGCACTGTGATCGACGCGGCCGTGGTGCAGCAGGCGCATGCCGGCGCGCTCGCCGCACAGGGCGTGGACCCCGCGCAACTTGCCGAGGCGACCGGCCGGGCGGTCGTCACCGTCGACGCACTCGATCCGCCCGACCCCGAGAAGGGTCAGCGCGTGGCCCTCTCCATCGCCGTGGTCGTCCTGCTGTACATGCAGATCATGATGTTCGGCATGTACGTGGCGATGGGTGTGGTCGAGGAGAAGTCGAGCCGCGTCGTGGAACTGCTCCTGTCGACCCTTCGTCCGCTGCAGCTGCTCTGGGGCAAGGTGATCGGCATCGGCGCGGTCGGTCTCGTCCAGTTGACCGCCTACGGTGTGGTGGGTGTCGCCGCCGGACTCGCGACGGGCGTGCTCACCGTGACGGGGACGGCGATCGGGGTGCTGGCCGGAACGCTCGGCTGGTTCGTGCTCGGATTCGCGTTCTTCGCGGTCCTCTACGCCGCGGCCGGGTCGATGGTGTCGCGGCAGGAGGACGTCAACGCCACCGCGTCACCGCTGATGGTGCTGATCGTCATCATGTTCTTCAGCGCCTTCTCCTCGGTGAGCAACCCGGACGGCACCCTCAGCAACGTCCTCAGCTGGATTCCGCCGTTCTCGGCGATCCTGATGCCGCTGCGCATCGCCGCCGGCGTGGCGTCCCCGGTCCAGGTGGTCGTCACGGTCGCTCTGATGCTCGCGGTGACCGCCGCACTCAGCGTGCTGGCCGCGAAGATCTACCAGCGCTCGATCCTGCGGATCGGCAAGGTCGTGTCGTGGAAGGAGGCGCTCGGCAGGTAGCGAATTCCCAGCGCACGGCCAAGTTCCCTGTGTAGTCTTCGAATCGTCGATCGATGCTGCTCAGCTGCCGTCGTGGAACGGGGAACACCCATGGTCGTCCGTCGCGGGAAGCCGATCGCCGCCCTCGCCGTCGCAGTGGTCGCGTCCATGACGTTGATGCTGACGGCATGCACGTCCGACGAGCCGACCACTGCGGGCGGTGGCAACGCCGGCCCCGACGGCACCCCGGTCGCCTACGAGGAGCCGGTCACGCTGTCGAGCGAGAACGGGGTGCTCGAGGTTCGACTGTCGGCCCATCAGGGCACGGTCGACCTCGACACCGTCTCGGAACCGGTGTCGGGCTTCCTGGTCTTCGGTTACGAGGTTCTGCAGGGCACGAGTTCGGACGGCTCGCCCACGGGCGACGACGTCTACCCGGCACCGACGTTGCGCGTCGATCCGGGTGAGCGCCTGATCATCCACTACGACAACGATCTCCGGAACCTGACGGTCGAGGACTTCTACGACCCCGCGTTCACGCCGGCGGGCGGGGAGGTCCCGATCTATCCCCCGGCCCTCGAATCGGCGCCGCTGAACCTGCACACCCACGGTTTGCATGTGAGCCCGGACGGCAACGCCGACAACGTGCTGCTCGACATTCCCGCCGGGATGGGCAACGTCTACGACTACGCGGTGCCGAAGGACATGCCGAACGGCCTGTACTGGTACCACAGCCACCGTCACACGTTGACCGCGCAGCAGACGTATGCGGGGCTCGCGGGACTGCTGGAGATCGGCAGGCCCGACGGCAACCTTCCCCTCGTGACGCAGAACGACGTACCCATCCGCGACATGGCGCTGCAGTACAACTTCGTCTTCGACCGTAAAGGCAACGGCCACCAGCTGAACGACCCGAACTGGCCACAGTTCGTGAGTACGCTGACGCCGCCGGAGGGGACGCAGCTCGCCGACGGAACGTACGAGCCGAGCCTGGCGCCCGTGAACTTCTCGGAGACCACGGAGGGCGCCCAGTACGTCACCAACTGGTATTCCGGGCCGCTGTCGCCGGCGAACCATCGCGGGCAGAACCAGTTCGTGCCGGGCAATCTCCAGAGTTTCAGCAATGATTCGACGAATATTCCCGCCGACCCGTCGCTGCCGGACAACGAACGCGACGTGCAGTACACGGTCAACGGGCAGTTCCAGCCGGAGCTGAAACTGAAGCCGGGCCAAACGGAGATCTGGTCGCTGGCGAACATCAGCGATTTCGCCTACATGCCACTCGGACTCACCGAGACCGCGACGGGCAACCACCCGAAGTTCTCCGTCGTCGGCCAGGACGGAAACCCCCTCACCCAGGTGCAGCTGCCCGTCGGCGGTGACGGCACCCGGCTCGTCATCCCGCCGGGGTCGCGGTACGCGATCGCCGTGACGATGCCGGACACCGGCGATCTGCTGCTCGACATGCCACCGCTCGAAGAGGCGAAACCCGTCACCAACCCCGGCGTGCTCTACACCAACGACGGCACCGACAACCCACCGGCCGAGCTGGGCACGGTGACCGTCGACCCGTCGGTCATCAGCTACGCCGACGGCTTCTTCACCTTCCCCACCCAGACCCTCCTGCACGTCACACCCGACAGCGGCGAAGGGAAGACCACGCCGTTCGAGCCCGGCCAGAACCTCGACGCGTACACGTCTTTCGTGGACACGTCGGTGATGACCCCCGACGTGAAGCGCACCCTCACGGTCTCGGGCGGGTTCGGCAACGAGAAGGCCAGCAACAGCGACCCGAAGGCCTTCACGTACGAGTTCGCCGACAACACGTTCCCGAACATCCCGCTGATCCAGCCGCGCCTCAATTCGGTCGAGGAATGGTTGATCACGAACCTCAACAACGACGAGCATCCGATGCACATCCACGTCAACGACTTCCAGGTGATGGAGATCGTCGACCCGATCGCGGGCACCCGGACCGGGGTGCAACCGTGGGGTGAGGACAACGTGAACGTGCCGGCGCCCGTCACCGACGCGAACGAGAACCCGCTCGTGCCCGCATCGGTGACGCTGCGCACGAAGTTCACGGAATACACGGGCACTTTCGTGATCCACTGCCATCGCCTCAACCACGAGGACAACGGACTGATGGCCACCGTCAACGTCATCCCCGAGGTGTCGACGTACGCGGTGGCGGTGCCGGGTTCGGCGGGCACCCCCGCCACCGTGCAGGTCCACGACGGCAACGGCGACAAGGTGATCGCTGCGGTCACACCGTTCCCGTCGTTCGAGGGCACCCCGACGGTGGCGATGGCCGACGTCAACGGCGACATGATCCTCGACCTCGTCGCCGGGACCGGTGCGGGCGTGGCGCCGGAGGTCGTCGCGTACGACGGCAACGATGTCGGCTCCGGCCCGTTCACCGCCGAGCTGACCCGGTTCGCCCCGTTCGACGACGGCTTCCGCGGAGGCGTCACCGTCGCGGGTGCGGACATCGACGGAAACGCGCTGGCCGACAACATCATCGCCGGCACGGGTCCCGGCACCGAATCGCAGGTGAAGGTGTTCTCGTCCACCCTGCCCACGGAGACGGGCGCGGCACCCGAGGTCTTCTCGAGCTTCACCCCCTATCCCGGGTCGCAGTCCGGGGTGACCGTCGCGACGGGCCTGGTCGACGCCGCATCGGGCCGGGCAAGCATCGTCACCGCCCCGGGTCCGGGAGAAGCGCCTCGCGTGAAGACGTTCCGCTACGACCTGTTCGAGCCGACCGCCGCCGCGACTGCCGACGGCACCGCGGACGAGCACGCCGGCCACACCGACGGACCGCGGATGACGTCGGAGTTCCTCGCTTTCGACGAGAGCTACCTCGGCGGTGTGTCACTCTCGACGGGGTGGGTGGCCGGTGCCGAAGGCGGAGCGAAAAGCATCGTCACCGGCATGCTGGGCGGCGACGGCACTGTTCGTGTGTGGTCGAGTGGGTCACGCCTCGACGGTGAACCGGCCATGTATCTCGAGAGCCCGAACCACCACTCCGGCGACGTCGTGTTCACTCAGATCGCGTCGTTCGCACCGTTCGCCGGCGGCGCGCCGGGGACGGGTGTGCAGGTGGCCACCACCAGCACCACCAGCGGCGCCGACCTGCTCGTCAGCGGCTCCGGGCCGGGCGGCACGGAGGTGCGCAAGTTCGGACTGGGCCGCGCCGAACCCCAATCCACCACGCTGGTGCCGCTGCCGTTGGGCGCCCTCCCCGCGCTCCCCGCGGGGCAAGGGTCCGTGCCTCTCGGTGGGCGGTAGATGGAGCGGGTCAGCCGGCCTGCTTCTCGGCGGCGCCGGCGATGTCGTCGAGATCGCGCCGGATCGCCTTGGTGGTGGCCTTCAGCGCGAAGGAGCCGAACACTTTCATCATGAACTTCGACAATGCGCCGAGCCCAGTTGCTTCCGCTGAGAAGTGGAAAGTCAGGGTGGTGCCGTCACCGGCGGGCTCCAGGGTGAACACCGTCGTATAGTCCGCGCCGTGGGACGACGCCTTCACCACGGTGCGCTTCTCCGGGTCGATCTCCGTGACCCACATTTCCTCGGTCGACGACTTGCCGAACAGCACCCGGGTCTCACGCCAGCGCGTGCCGACTTCGTATTTCGTCGAGTCCAGCCTCTCGAGCTTCTCCACACCGCTCAGAACCGATTCGGCGTTGTCCAGATCGGTGATGACCGCCCACACGGCGCCGACGGGCGCATCGATCGTTCGGCTCACGCGGATCTCCGAGGCTGACATGAGGCACCCATTTCTTTCTTCTCAGGGCAGGGACCAGAACTGGCGGGTCAGCAGGTAGAAGACGATGACCCAGAACACCATAACCCCGGCGACGATCGCGATCCCTCGACGGTTCGTTGTCGCTTCCGGAACATCGGGGGGCGGCCGCAGCCAGCGCCCCAGCACTCGGTTCACGTAGTACGGCATCGTCACGAAGCTCATGATGAAGCTGGACAGCAGGTTTCCGACGAGCAGTCCGAGCCACAACGGCATCTTCAGCGGCGACAGCGCGAGGGTGAGAATCACGACGGTGGGATAGAGACCGACCCACACCGCGATCGACGTCTTGGTTTCGGACGGCGGCGGCGCCTCGTTGCCGTTCTCGTCGAACGCGAACCAGCTCCCGAAGGAGTTGTCGATGGTGCGCAATTCGAAGTCGTGGAACTTCTCCCCCTCCGCGAGAAGTTCCTGACGCTTCGCCGAGGTGAGCCACCTGTCGAGGTCGGCGGCGTTGTCGTAGCGGTACAGCGCGGTCCACTCGTCCTGAACTCCCTCGATGGGCCGGAAGAGTTCGCTTCCGCGGAAGCCGTCGAACTTGCTCTCTTCCAATCGCAGTCGATCCTGCCACGCGAGGAAGTCGTCGACGTGCTCCGGACCGACACGGTGCGTCACGACGACCGTCACGAGCGGATCCGACTCGCGCGTGCCCCCGCTGATGACCTGCTGGGTGGCGGGGCCGTCGAAGTACTGCTGCCCCTCGTCCAGCCGGTGCTGCCGGGTGGCGCTGTTGATCCAGGCCTGCACGTGGGCCACGGAATCGAAGCGGTAGACCACGACCCAGTCGGGTTGCACGGCGGTGGGCGCCGAGATCTCGGCGCCCAGAAACCCCGGGTAGTGGGATGCGGCGGTGTTCATGTCCTGCTGCCAGGCTTCGAAGGCCTCCTCGGATCCGGCACGTACCTTCTGGCCGATGATGACCGTCGCGGCGTTGCCGGTGGACTTCTCGGTGGGCTTCTCGGTGTCCATCGCCCTCTCCTCACGGCTCAGGTCGTCGGAACCGATCGGTTCTCGCCGATTCGGCTGTAGATCCGCTCGGGGGTGAGCGGCAGTGCGCGGAAACGCACACCCGTCGCGTTCTCCAGCGCGTTGGCCAGCGCAGGTGCCACCGGGTTGATGCAGCACTCCGCCATTCCCTTCGCACGCATCGGTCCGACGGAATCCGTCGAATCGACCAGCAGCACTTCGGTACGGGGAATGTCGGCGTAGGTGGGGATGCGGTAGTTGCGCAGGTTGGGGTTGATCATCACACCGTTGTCGTCGACGTGAAAGTTCTCGGTCAGCGCGAATCCGATGCCCTGGGCGACGCCGCCCTCGATCTGGCCGCGGACCTGCACCGGGTTGATGATCACCCCGGCGTCCGTGGCGTGGACGCTGTAGAGGATGCGGATCTCGCCCGTCACCCGGTGGACGGCGATGCGGAAACCGTGGGTGTTGGAGACGACGCTGCGCGGCGAACCGTACGCCTTGCGCGCCTCGGTGAACCGGATGCCGCGCCGGCGGGCGGCGTCGAGGAGTTCGGTCAGCGGCACGCGCGTGCCGTCGCAGAGCACCCCGTCGTCGTCCATCGAGCAGGACGCGACGTCGACCCCGGTGTGCGCGGCGGCGAACGCCAGGATTCGGTCGCGCAGGGCCTCCGACGCCCGCGACACGGCGTTGCCCGCGACGAAGAGGCCGGCGCTGGCGAACGCCCCTGTGTCGAAGCCCGTCCGGTCGGTGTCGGACTGCACGAGACGCACCCGCGACGGGGTGGTACCGAGATGGGTGGCCGCGATCTGCACGTGCGCGGTCGACGTTCCCTCACCGAATTCGACGGTGCCGACGGCGAGTTCGTACACGCCGTCGTCGCCGAGCGTCGCCCACGCCTCCGAGATGTGTTCGGTCGGCGGCGCCGTCTCGTGCAGCGAGCTCGCGGTGCCCTCGCCGACGAGCCAGTCGTCGCCCAGCACCTGCCCGTTCCCGGTCCGCCTCAGTGCGGCGTCGACGAGATCGATGCACTGCCCGAGCCCGTCCTCCGCGAACACGACGTCGTCGGGACCGTCGTCGATCGCGACGAGTGAGTCACCGGGGCGGACGATGTTGCGGCGCCGCAACTCGAGCGGGTCGATGTCGAGCGCGACCGCCAGCTCGTGCATGGCGGACTCCACCGCGAAGGCGGGCTGGGTCATGCCGTACCCGCGCAGCGCTCCGCTGGGCACGCTGTTCGTGTAGACGGAGTACCCATCGAACTTCTTGTTGAGACACCGGTAGGCCGAGATTGCGGCACCGGCGGCGAACAACGTCTCGCCGCCGTGGTTGCCGTACGCGCCCGTGTTCGACACGTTGCGCACCTGGAACGCCGTCAGTGTGCCGTCAGCCCGGGCGCCGAGCTTGATCGTCAGCTTCATCGGGTGCCGCGGCGACGCCGTCGTGAACTCTTCCTCCCGGGTGAACTCGAAGCAGACGGGCCGGCCCGTGTCGAGGGTGGCGAGGGCGACCAGATCCTCCGAGATCACCTCCTGTTTGCCGCCGAAACCGCCCCCGACGCGCATACAGAACACGCGCAACTGGTCGGGGCGCAGGTCGAACAAGTGAGCCAGCTTGACCTTCGCGATCGACGGCGACTGCGAACTCGTGCGCACGTGTAGCCGGCCGTCCTCCATCCAGGCGATCGACCCGTGCGTCTCGAGATGCGCGTGCTGCACGCGCGGTGTGAAGTACGAGCCCTCGTGGATCACGTCGGCCTCGGCGAACCCCGCCTCGACGTCGCCCACCTCACCGTGGAGCTCGAGCAGGATGTTGTGCACGGGATCCCGCACGAACGGATCGTCCGAACCGTGCAACTGCGGTGCACCGTCGGCCATCGCCTCCTCCGGGTCGAACACCGCAGGCAGCACATCATATTCGACGACTACCCTGCGACAACCCTCCTCCGCGGCGCCGACCGAGTCGGCCAGCACCGCAACCACCCGCTGGCCGGCGAAGCGGACCGTGTCGTCGAGGATGTACGTGTCGTCGGGGTCGACGAGGTGATCGGTGTGGATCGCGGTCGTGAACAGCTTCCGGGGCACGTCCTCCCACGTATACACGCGGTGCACGCCGGGGACGGCGAGCGCCGCCGTCTTGTCGATCGAGACGATGCGGGCGTGGGCGTGCGGGGAATGCAGCACCTTGACGTGCAGCATGCCGTCGATCTCGGTGTCCATCGTGAACTCGGCACGCCCGGTGACCACGTCGGTGGCCGCGGGTGCCCCCACGCTGGTGCCGACCGCGCGACCCGGCTCGGCGACCTCCACCGCGGCCACGCCGTTGACGGCGTCCTCGATGGCCCGATAGCCGGTGCAGCGGCAGAGATTGCCCTTGAGTGCGCGCGGCAGGTCTTCCTTCTGCGCGTCCGTGAACGTCGCGGACGTCATGATCATCCCGGCGGTGCAGAAGCCGCACTGGAATCCGGGGGCGTCACGGAACTGCCGCTGCAGCGGATGCAGGTCGTCCGGCGAACCGAGGCCCTCGATCGTGGTCACCTCCCGCCCCTCGGCGCGGAACGCGGGCGTGATGCAACTGTGCACGGGATCGCCGTCGAGCCACACCGTGCAGGCTCCGCAATCACCTGCGTCACAACCCTTCTTGACGCCGTGATGACCGAGCGAGCGCACGAACGTGCGCAGGCACTGCCCGGGATTCGGTTCCGCGTCGAACGTCCTGCCGTTCACGGTGTACGTCATCGCCGGTCTCCTGCCGCGAGCTCGGTCCGGATCTCCTCGGCGAAGTGCTTCGCCAGGTGGCGACGGTGGTCGGGGGTGCCGTTGGGGTCGTCGAACCACACGTCGTCGGGCAGCGCGTCGATGCGCTGCTGCAGCGCCTCGGCGTCGGGCACGGCGTCGAACGCGAATCGGATCGGGCGCGTCGTGCCCGCCGTGATCGTGAGCAGCAGGTCGTCGGCGCCGGGCGACCTGGTGCCGATCATGAACAGAGTGGAACGGCCCAGGCGAGTCAGCGTGAAGCGGCGGTGCGCGTGTTGCTTGCGCAGGGCGCTGACCGGGATGTCGATGCGCCGCAGGATCTCACCCGGCGCGAGCACGTTCTCGTGGTTGCCCGTCACGAAGTCGGCGGCGTCGACGGTCCGCTCGGATCCGTCGGCGGCCCACAGCGTGTACGTCGCCTCGAGCGCGACCGTCATCGTGATCATCGGGCCGGCGGGCAGTGACATGCAGATGTTGCCGCCCACCGTCGCCGAATTCCAGATCTTGAACGATGCCAGGAACGCCTCGCAGCTCGTCCCGAACAGGGACCCGGCGCGCCAGTCGTCCGGCGGCGCAAACGCATACAACTCACGGATGGTGCACGTCGCTCCGATCTCGAGACCGGCGTCGCTCGGCACCAGGGTGTCCCAGCCGAGCGCCGTGAGATCGACGAGACGGCGCAGGTCGGGCTGCTGATCGGAGAACAGCCACGTTCCGCCTGCCAGCCAGGCGTCACCTTCCCGCCACCGCGCACCCGGCCGGTCGGGTGGGCGCCGAACGACATCGGTGATGGTGTTGAGGTCCATATGACTGCTCCACTCGGGAAATGTGTCGTCGTTCTCGTACCCGGCCTGCGTCAACCCATCTGACTTTAGACACCGCGACGGCGGTCTCGGTGTCAATTGCCGGGTTCCACCCGGGCGCTGTTTGCCGTGTTCCGGCCGCGCGGGCGACCGTGTGGGCGACCGTCACCCGCCGTAGCAGACATTCGCCGCCCCGGACCGACCGCTACTCTCAGGGCCATGGCCGCCAAGATCTCCGCCCACGACGCGCTCGAGCTGGTACTGGACGCAGGCAGCTTCGTCTCCTGGGACACCGCGCCCGTCGATGCGCGGCCGAACGAGAAGTACCGCGCCGACCTGCAGAAGGCCGCCGAGAAGTCGGGTGTCGACGAATCGGTGATCACCGGCGTCGGCACCGTCCGCGGGCGCCCGGTCGCGGTGATCGCGTGCGAGTTCGCGTTCCTGGCCGGCTCGATCGGTGTTGCCGCGGCCGAGCGGATCGTCTCCGCCATCGAACGCGCCACCCGTGAGGGTCTCCCCCTGCTCGCCTCGCCCACGTCGGGGGGCACACGCATGCAGGAGGGCACCGTCGCCTTCGTGCAGATGGTGAAGATCGCGGCGGCCGTCGCCACCCACAAGGCCGCCCATCTCCCCTATCTGGTGTATCTGCGGAACCCGACCACCGGCGGCGTGTTCGCGTCCTGGGGTTCCCTCGGGCACATCACGGTGGCCGAACCCGGTGCACTCGTCGGGTTCCTCGGGCCCCGCGTCTACGAGGCGCTGTACGGCGAGAAGTTCCCCGAGGGCGTGCAGACGTCCGAGAACCTGTACCGCAACGGCGTCATCGACGGCGTCGTCCCTGCCACGCGCCTGCGCCGGCTCGTCCATCGGGCGTTGCGGGTGCTGATCGATCCGCCGACGTCGACCGCCGTAACCGAACCGGCGCCGCCGGCCGTCGACATCCCCGACGTGCCCGCGTGGCAGTCGGTGATGTTGTCGCGGCGCGCCGACCGGCCCGGAATCCGCCACCTGCTGCGGCACGCAGCAACCGAGCAGGTGCCCCTCAGCGGCACCGGCCAGGGTGAAACCGAGGGGACGGTGCTGCTGTCGCTGGCCCGTTTCCGCGGCGCACCGTGCGTGTTGCTGGGCCAGGACCGCGCCGGACAGTCCGCGCTGAACACGATGGGTCCCGCCGCCCTCCGCGAGGCACGCCGCGGCATGCGGTTGGCCGAGGAGTTGCAGATCCCCCTGGTCCTGGTGATCGACACCCTCGGTGCAGCACTGTCTCAGGAGGCGGAGGAACGCGGCCTGGCCCCCGAGATCGCACGCTGCATCTCCGACCTCGTGACGTTGAAGACGCCGACCGTGTCCGTACTGCTCGGTCAGGGCACCGGCGGCGGGGCGCTCGCCTTCCTCCCCGCCGACCGCGTGCTCGCCGCGCAGAACGGGTGGCTCGCCCCGCTACCTCCCGAAGGCGCCAGCGCGATCGTCCACCGCGACACCTCGCACGCCCCCGAGATGGCGGCCGCGCAGGGCATCCGTTCGCTCGACCTGCTGCGCGACGGCGTCATCGACGCCATCATCCCCGAGCATCCGGACGCCGCCGACGAGGCCGTCGATTTCTCCAAGCGGGTCGGCGAGGCCATCTCCCGGGAACTCCGTGCCCTGACCGGGGTTCCCGAGGGCGAGCGCTTCGCGGCCCGGCTCGCCCGCTACCGGAACCTCGGTCTGGACTAGGACAACTTGATCGTCGGGTTGTACATGTCCATCCACAGCGCGAGGTCGAGCGTGCGCTCGAGTCCGCGACGCGACACCTGACTGATCTGCGGGGTGTCGACGGACACCGCCCGCGACAACCAGTCCGCACTGACCAGGCCGAACACCGGGTGCGAGGGGTCACCGAGCAGGTCCTTGCCGTGCTGCTGCAACGCCACCGCGTACTTCGGGTCCTGGGTGGACGGGTACGGCGACTTGACCCGGTCGATCACCGACTGCGGCAGCACATCCCTGGTCGCCGCCCGCAGCAACGATTTCTCCTTGCCGTCGAACGTCTTCAGCGACCACGGCGTGTTGTAGACGTACTCGACCAGCCGGTGATCGCAGAACGGCACCCGGACCTCGAGTCCGACGGCCATGCTCGCGCGGTCCTTGCGGTCGAGCAGGACGCGGACGAAACGCGTCAGATGCAGGTAGCAGATCTTCCGCATCCGCCATTCGAAGTCGGATTCGCCGTCCAGCCGATCGATCCCGGACACCGCTGCGTCGTACGAGTCCTGCACATAGTCGTCCATGTTCAGTGCCGCCGTCACCTCCGGGGTGAAGATGTTGCTCTCGTCGCCGAAGTGCTCGGCGAACTGCACGAGCCACGGGAAGGTGTTCGCCTGCTGCGCCTTCGGGTCGAAGAACTGCTTGTACCCGCCGAACACCTCGTCGGCCGACTCACCGGACAGCGCCACCGTGGAGTGCCGGCGGATCGCCTTGAACAGCAGATACAGCGACGCATCCATGTCGCCGAGGCCCATGGGAATGTCCCGGGCCCGGATGACCTTCGCGCGCACCGCGGGGTCGGCCAGTGCGTCGGAGTCGAGGACGATGTCCTGGTGCGCGGTCCCGGATCGCCGGGCCACGTCGTGCACGTACGGAGTATCCGGGGTGCCCCGCAGTTCGTCCGCAACGAAATGTTCGGTCTGACCGACGAAGTCGACGGCGAACGTGCGCACCGTCTCGCCCACCTCGGCAAGCTGCTCGGCGGCGATACCGGTCATCGCGGACGAGTCGAGACCACCGGACAGCAGGGTGCAGCGCGGCACGTCGGCGACCAGTTGCCTGCGCACGATGTCGTCGAGGAGTTCGCGGACATGGGCGACGGAGGTGTCCCGATCGTCGGTGTGCGGACGGGTCTGCAGGGTCCAGTACCGGTGCGTCCGCAGTCCGGTGCGCGAGACGGTGACCACCGTGCCCGGCTCCACCTCACGCATGCCCTCCCACACGGCGTGGCCCGGTGTCTTGACGAACGCGAACAACTCCCGGATCCCGTCCATCGTGACGGTCGACTCGGCGATCGGATTGGCAAGGATCGCTTTAGGTTCCGAACCGAACAGGACGCCGTCTCGGGTCTCGTAGTAGTAGAACGGCTTGATGCCCATCCGGTCGCGGATCATCACGAGTGCGTCGGTCCGCGAATCCCAGATGGCGAACGCGTACATGCCGTTGAGCCGCTCCGCGACAGCCTCTCCCCACTCCAGGTATCCGTGGAGCACCACCTCGGTGTCGGAGTCCGTGGCGAACCGGTGACCGCGCCCGTACAGCTCCTCGCGCAGTTCACCGAAGTTGTACACCTCGCCGGAGTAGACCATCGCAACGGTCCCGCCGGGGGTGTCCACGCTCATCGGCTGATGCCCACCCGGCAGATCGATGATCGCGAGCCTTCGATGCCCGAGCGCGGCGTGTTCGACGACCCACGTACCGCGATCGTCCGGCCCCCGGCAGTTCATCGTCTCGGCCATGGCATCCACGGTGGGCTGCTCGACGCGTAGATCGCGTGCGAACGAGATCCATCCGGCGATTCCGCACATGTGTTCCTCCGGCTGTCGCTGGCGCTCTTCCCTCGGCGCATGGTCAGTTTCGAGGCGGCGAACCGAGTCCGAACCGTAGCAATCGCATTGACAGTTCTTTACTCTTGCTAACCACCTATATTCCACGGTAACCCTTTTCGGCGCGCAGGCGGTGGGCCCGGAAACACCGCCGGTCAGAACGGCGCGGGTTCGTCGGTCGGGTAGGCCTCGGGTGCGCGTGCACCGGGCGACCGGCGCCGCACCGCATCCAGGTGCGCCTGCCGTCGGCGGCGCTCCGCCCGGATCCGCGCAGCGGTGTTCTGCGCACGGGTGCGGCGACGGACCGCGGGGTTGGCGACATGGTCGCTTCCAGCAGCAACGTCTCGTCCGGCACCCAGGAGCCCCGACGACCGCGGTCGGTATCGGTGACCGGTGGGCGATGTCAACTCGATTCCACCGTCAGCGGTCACCCTCCAGTGACCGGAATGTTTGAGCCGGTGGTGATTTCGACAGTAGGCGGTCATGTTCCCGGCCACTGTCGGACCTCCGGCCGCGGGATCGGCATGGTCGAACGGCCGATGATGATCGAGGTCCGTGTTCCAGGCCGCCACATCGCAGTGCAACCACTCGCACCCGCCGGCCAGCACCCGCATCCAGGTGTCGAGCACGGTGCCGGGACGGTACGTGGTCGGGACGACAGAACTCGGTGCCCGCACCGGTTCGACATCCGCGCCGGCGGCGATCTCGCGTGCGTGCGCCGCGTCGACGATTCCGTAGCCGTCGAGGTAGGCCGGTTCGTCGCCGCCCGCGAGTGTGGCGTCGAGCATGATGAGGTGCACGAGAGGCTTGCGCGCGGTCGTCGCGATGCGGGAGCGCTGGCCGCAATCGACCCGCCCACATTCACAGTGCACGAACCCGGCCCCGTCGATGAGCGCGGACAATCCGTCGGCCCGTCTCTGTTCGTACGTTCGAAGATCCTTCGGGCACACGGTGTTTGCCAGTTCGCGCAATCGCGCGTCGAATGCGCGACCCTGCCCCGCAGGGATGGAACCGAGGATTCGGCACATGCCGTCCTCTGCCGCGCCGACTCCGACGAACCGGTCTACCTGTGCCTTCTCCCGCTTGGCCCGCACCCCTGCCGGGTCGAGTCTTGCGATGATGCGGTTGGCGGCGTTCGTCAGCCTGTGGCCGGTCAACCCGGTTTTGCCGGAGCGCGGCGGGGCCAGAACCTGTTCGAGGAGTTGATGTTCGACCTCGCCGATCCGGTCGTCGCTGACGTTTGCCGTCGCGTCCTCGATCAGGCGCACCCGGTACATGTCGAGATCACCGCGTGCCATGGCCTCGCGTGTGGCGTGCAACCGGGTGCGTAGCGACATGCCCAGGCCGATCAGCCGACCCGCCGCCGCTCGCCCCATGGTGAGCGCGGCACCGATCTCGGCCTCGACAACTTCGTGCGCGGTCGACGTCCACGCCCCGTCCGACTCGACCTCGGCAGTGCGGCGCACGAAGAGCTCGGCGATCACCGCCAACTTCCGTTCGGCCACCACCGACTCGCTTCGATGGAGGTCGGTCATCAACTCGACCAGACCCACATCGGATTCCCCATCGACGAGACAGCAGACCGTCTCCCGAATCCCCCGATCGAATACCCCCGTATCGAACATGTGTTCTACAGTAGCGAAAGTTGTTGCGCTCCACAAGACCCCACAACCCTCGCTACGCCTCGCAGAACCGCACGCCGCCTAGCCACTCCCCGCGACGATGGCGGGCACGGTGGCGGCGACGACGATCGCGGCGTTGACGGCCTCGACGGATTTGCGCACGGCCTTGCCTGCCCAGTCGCCTTCGGCGATCTCCCTCGCCCGTTTCTTCACGGCCCGACGATCGGCGTCCGGGAACAGCTTCGGGGCCGCGTCGACCGCGGACAGGAGCGAGACGAGCGCGGCGGTGCGCGGAGTGGGGGTGACCCCGTCGAGGAGCGCGGCGCTCAGTTCGGACCGCAGCGCGCGTTCGTGGCTGCCGTCGACTTCCGGCCACCGCGTGGTGGGGAAGATTCCCAGCACCTTGCCCCTCTCCTCGCGGACCCATCCCGCGTCGACGATGCGTTTCGCGAGTTCGTCGCGCAGGTTCTTGGCGAGCTTCTCGATGGCTGCTTCCGGTTTCATCGGCTTGGACGTACCGATGAGGTCGACGGCACGCGCGAGCAGCGGATCCTGCGGTCGCACTCCGCCCCGGACGACGAGCCGCCCCTTCTTCACGTCGTCGCCGAGTTCGGCCGGGGTGACGACGTGACCCAGGGCCAGTTCCAGAAGAACGGCGCCGGCGAGGACACGCGGCATCCGGGTCCCGTCGACGACGGGCTTCCCCGAAGTGTCGTCCAGCAGCAGCAACAGCAGATCTTCGGCGAGCAGCGTCATGCTTCCACGATAGGGCGGGCGTCGCGGCGAAGTCCGGTGTCCGTTCAGCCGCCCCGGGGAATGTTTGCCGGTTACCGTGAAGGGGGAATATTCGGAGTATTCACCAGACGGTTGTCGGGCACCGCAGTCAAGCACGAGGAGCGGCTATGAGCGCGATCGGACACTGTCGGGCAGTCCTGGCGGTCGCCGTCGTTGCGTCGTCTGCCATGTTCGGTCAGGTGGCCACGGCGTCGGCGGACGAGTGGCGGACCCTTCCCGCCGACAAGCCGGCATCGGCAGACGGATCCGTCCTCGACCACATCGAGGAGATCGACGACCGTCAGCTGAACATGTACGTCTACTCCGCGGCGATGGAGAAAGTGATTCTCCTCGAGGTGATCCGCCCCGCCGATACGAGCGTGCCCCGGCCGACGCTGTACCTGCTCAACGGCGCCGGTGGCGGCGAGGACTCGGCAACCTGGCAGGCGAGGACCGACGTGGTCGACTTCTTCGCCGACAAGAACGTCAATGTCGTCACTCCCGTCGGCGGCGCGTACAGCTACTACACCGACTGGCAGAAGCCCGATCCCGTCCTCGGCGTGAACGAGTGGACCACCTTCCTCACCGAAGAACTTCCCCCGATCGTCGACGCCGCGCTCGGAACGAACGGTGAAAACGCCATCGCGGGACTGTCGATGTCGGGCACGTCCGTCCTGAGCTTGGCCGAGGCCGCCCCCTCGCTGTACCGCGCGGTCGGCGCGTTCAGCGGGTGCGCCCAGACGAGCACCAAACCGGGGCGGGACTACGTCACCTTCGTCGTCAGCTTCCGAGGCGGAGATGTCGAGAACATGTGGGGACCGCCCGACGACCCTGCCTGGGTGGCCAACGACCCGGTGGTCAACGCCGAGAAGCTGCGCGGAATCGACTTGTACATCAGCAATGCCACCGGACTGCCCGGCGTCCACGAGAACCTCAACGGCCCGGATATCAACGGAGATGTGGGGACCCTGGCCAACCAAGTGATAATCGGCGGCATCATCGAGGCGGGCACCAATCAGTGCACCCATGCACTCGCCGACCGGCTGAACGCTCTGGGGATCCCGGCCACGTACGACTTCCGGCCCGCCGGCACCCACTCGTGGGGCTATTGGCAGGACGACCTGCACAACTCCTGGCCCATGATCGCCGGTTCCCTCGGTCTCTGACCGGTTCACCGCAACTCCACTGGGCGACGAAAACCCGCCGCCCAGCGCAGGCCTGCGTCCCGGCCGTCCGGACGGTGTCGCCGGACACCGACGTCACATAGGGTGTTTCAGGTCACAAGGACGACGAGAGGACGGACATCGATGAGCTCCGCGACTGAGCACGCCGGTCACAGCTACGCGGAGGTCTACCGCGAGAGCGCCGAACGTCCCGAGGTCTTCTGGCTCGCCGCCGCCGAGGCCGTGGAATGGGAGACGCCGCCGACGCGGGCGCTCGACGATTCCGCCGCCCCGATGTACCGGTGGTTCCCGGACGCGTCGCTGAACACCTGCTTCAACACTCTCGATCGGCACGTGCGGGACGGCAACGGGGATCGGGCGGCGTTGATCTACGACTCGGCGATGGCCCCCGATGCGTCCCGCACCTACACGTACGCAGAACTTCTCGACGAGGTGTCCCGGTTCGCCGGCGTCCTGAAGGACCAGGGTGTGGTGGCCGGTGACCGGGTGATCGTCTACATGCCGATGATCCCCGAAGCGGCGATCGCGATGCTGGCCTGCGCCCGCATCGGTGCCGTGCACTCGGTGGTGTTCGGCGGCTTCGCCGCGAAGGAACTCGCGACCCGCATCGACGACGCCGGACCGGTGGTCCTGTTGACGGCATCGGGCGGCCTCGAGCCGGGGCGCACTGTCGACTACCTGCCGATGGTGGCGAAGGCGCTCGAGCTGTCCGGAACCCCTCCGCACACGGTGATCGTCAAGGACCGGGAGCAGATCCCGGGTTCGGCCGCCGACTACCGGGACGGCAACGCGGCGTGGTTCGACTGGGATGCGCTGATGGCGGATGCGGCACCCGCGGAGCCGGTTCCGGTGGCCGCGACGGACCCGCTGTACATCCTCTACACGTCCGGCACCACCGGGAAGCCGAAGGGCGTGATCCGCGACAACGGTGGGCACGCCGTCGCGCTGACGTGGTCGATGCGCAACATCTACGACATCGGCCCGGGCGACGTGTGGTGGACCGCGTCCGACGTGGGCTGGGTGGTCGGGCACTCGTACATCGTCTACGGGCCGCTGCTGGCCGGTGCCACGTCCGTGCTCTACGAGGGCAAGCCGGTCGGAACCCCGGATGCGGGCGCGTTCTGGCGGGTGATCTCCGAACACGGTGTGTCGGCACTGTTCACCGCACCGACCGCGATCCGCGCCGTGCGCAAGGCCGATCCGGACGCGAAGGAGATCGAGAAGTACGACATCTCCTCCCTGAAGACGCTGTTCGCGGCGGGCGAGCGCCTCGACCCCGACACGTACGCGTGGGCCACCCGTGTCCTGGACCGTCCCGTCGTCGACCACTGGTGGCAGACCGAGACCGGCTGGGCGATCTGCGCCAACCTTCGCGGGCTCGAACCCATGCCGCTGAAGGCGGGCTCCCCCACTGTTCCGGTGCCCGGGTACCGGGTCGAGGTGGTCGACGCTGAGGGGAACGCGGTTCCGGCGGGGGCTGAGGGCAACATCGTGATCGGGCTGCCGCTGCCTCCGGGCACCCTGGCCGGGTTGTGGCGTGACCCGGAGCGGTACGTGCGGTCGTACCTCGCCACGTTCGAGGGCTACTACCTGACCGGCGACTCCGGTTACATCGACGACGACGGGTACGTGTACGTCCTCGGGCGTAGCGACGACGTCATCAACGTTGCCGGACATCGGCTTTCGACGGGCAGCATGGAAGCGGTGGTCGCGGGACACCCCGCGGTGGCCGAATGCGCGGTGGTCGGGATCCGCGACGAACTCAAGGGCCAGCGGCCCAGTGGCTACGTCGTACTCAAGGCCGGGGTCGAGATCGACCCGGAAACACTCCGCAACGAACTGGTCGCGATGGTGCGCGAGCAGATCGGCGCCGTCGCCACGTTCCGTGACGTGACGGTCGTGCAGGCACTGCCCAAGACCCGCTCGGGCAAGATCCTGCGCAAGACGATGCGGCAGATCGCCGACCACGAGGAGTACACGGTGCCCTCCACCATCGAGGACGTCGCCGTTCTCGACGCGCTGAAGAAGCAGCTGGGCGGCTGACCTCTCAGACCCGGACGGCCGCGTCGAGTGCGTGATCCACCAGTTCCCCGACGCGGTCCGCTTCGAGAGGGTCGAGGTCGAACAGGATGCGGTAGATGATCGGCGCCACGACGTGGTCGATCACGTGCTCGACCACGCCCTGCACGGGTTCGCCCCGTCCGAGGATCGTTTCGATCTGGGTGCGGCAGAACGTCGCGCACCTGAACTGATTGGTGCCGTCCTCCGACCTGACGGTGTCGGCACTCATCACGACGTCGCGCAGTGCCGCCCGCCCCACCGGCGAGGACATCTCCTCGAGGTAGTCCTGCGCCCAGGCAACTAGGTCGCCTCGCACACTGCCGGTTTCACGCGGGGGCGCGTCGGGATGCAGACGCTCGAGCGCGACGTCCGCGAACAATTCGGTGATGTCCCCCCAGCGCCGGTAGATGGTCGACGGGGTGACCCCGGCGTCGGCGGCGATCATGGGGACGGTGATGTCCGCTCGGTCGCGCTCGTCGAGAAGTTTGCGCGTGGACGCATGCACCGCCTGCTGGATGCGGGCGCTGCGACCACCGGGGCGCGGGCCTGGAGCCGGACTCATGCCCCCATGCTAACGCAAAGACGTTGCATTAAGAATGGTGGCGGCGTAGCGTCCATTAACGCAAACCCTTTGCATTAATGTTCTCCGGGGAGTACGCCATGACGACGCTTGCCGCGCCCGAAGCACCATCGACGTCTCGACCCGCACTGCGCCGAGGAGCCGCCTTCACGCTCGTCGCGGTCGTGATCGCCACCCTGCTCGGCGCGTCTGCCGCACCGACACCGCTGTACGAGGTGTACCAGTCGAACTGGGGTTTCTCGTCGCTGCAGTCGACGCTGGTCTTCGGCATCTACGCGGTGAGCCTGCTGCTGGCGCTGCTCACCGTCGGCTCGCTCTCGGACTACGTCGGCCGCCGGCCCGTGCTGATCACGGCACTCGTGTTCGAGGCGGCCTCGATGATCATGTTCGCGACGGCCGAGGGCATCGGACTCCTGCTGATCGCCCGAGTCGTGCAGGGTTTCGCGACCGGCGCCGCGATCAGCGCGCTCGGTTCCACCCTCCTCGACCTCGAACGCGCGCCCGGACGCGGCGCCACCGTGAACAGCATCGCGCCCACGGTCGGCCTCGCACTCGGCGCCATCGGATCGAGCCTGATCAGCGAGCACCTTCCCCGGCCCACCAGCACGGTGTTCCTGGTGTTCTGCGCGCTGTTCGTCGTCGAGATCCTCGGCATCTGGGCCGCACCCGAGACGGCGGTCCGGCAGAAGGGGGCTCTGGCGTCGATGCGGCCGACGCTCGCGGTCCCGTCCACGGCACTGGGAATGCTCGTCCTCACCGGACCCTGCCTGGTGGCGGTGTGGGCGCTGGGCGGCTTCTACCTGTCCCTCGGACCTTCGCTCGCCCGCAACGCGCTCGACGTCCACACGTCGCTGATCGGCGCCATCATGGTCGCGACGCTCACCGGGACCGGCGCATTCGCGGTGTTCCTGCTGCGCAACGTGGCGGCACGGCGCATCCTGTACGTCGGAGCGTCCGCCCTCGTCGCCGGGGTCGCCATCACGCTGGTCGGCGCCGAAACCTCGTCGGCGCTGTGGATTCTCGCCGGAACCGCGGTGGCCGGCATCGGGTTCGGCGCCGGCTTCCAGGGCACCATCCGCACCGTCATGCCCCTGGCCGAACCGCACGAGCGCGCGGGATTGCTGTCGAGCATCTACGTGATCGCCTATCTCGCCAACAGCGTTCCCGCACTGATCGCCGGATACCTCGTCGGAAAGGTCGGGCTCGTCGACACCACCCGCATCTACGGCGGGCTCGTCATCGTCCTCGCCGCGGCGGCGTTCCTCGGGCTCCTCATGCGCCCAGCGCCCGTGAGTACTTCTTAACCTAGATCCACCGATGCAGTGTCGGGGTAGGTGAGTCGGAACGGCGAGATGCCCTTGCGTGCTGAAAGAATTGGACTTCTCACAGAACCAGTTCGATCGACACGAAGGGCATCTCTAGGGTGCAACTATCCCATACCCGGCCAGTGACGGCCGCGGCGTTCGATGACCGCAACCTCCTCGCCTCGGCCGGTCTGATTCCGGTGCTGGGGTTGGCCCAAGAAAGCGGGCTCGCTGACCTGGCGGACGAGCATGTGTCGGTGCCGACCGACAAGGGCTCGCATCCGGGCCGGAAGGTGTCCGCACTGGTGGCCGGTATGGTCGCCGGCGCCGACAGCATCGACGACATGGCAGTGTTGCGGCACGGTGCCATGCCGACGGTGTTCGACCGCCCGTACGCCCCGTCGACGCTGGGCTCATTTCTGCGGTCGTTCACCTTCGGGCACGTCCGCCAACTCGATGCGGTCGCCACCCGATTCCTGCATGGCTTGGCCGAACGGACACCGCTGGTAGATGGGCCCGAAGTCGGTGGGTCTGTGCTGGTCGACCTCGACGACACCATCGTGCCGGTGCACGGGCACGGTAAGCAGGGTTCGGGCTACGGATATACCGGGGTCCGGGGGTTGAATGCGCTGATCGCCACCGCGACCACCGAGGGACGGGCTCCGGTGATTGTCGGGCAGCGTCTGCGCCGCGGCGGCTGCGGGTCCCCGCGCGGGGCAGCGCGGATGGTCACCGATGCCGTCGCTACCGTCCGCCGCCTGCACCCGCGCACACCGGGTGGGGTGCTGGTGCGGGCAGATTCGGCGTTCTACGGGCACAAGATGGTGTCCGCGGCGATCCGGGCCGGGGCGGATGTGTCGGTCACCGTGCGGATGACGGCGAAGGTGAAAGCGGCGATCGCCGCCATCGACGAGCGCACGTGGACACCGATCGAGTACACCGACGCCGTCTACGACGAACCGAGCGGCCGGTGGATTTCCCGGGCCGAGGTCGCCGAGATCGACTTCACCGCGTTCACCCGGCTCGCGTCCGAGCGGACACCGGGCCGATTGGTGGTGCGCCGGATCCCCGACCTCAATCCCCGGGCCGGGGACGGGCAGGGCACGTTATTCGATACCTGGCGGTTCCACGCGTTTTTCACTACCACCGACCCCGCCGTGCTGGATACGGTGGCCGCGGACAAGGTCCACCGCGGGCACGCGATCATCGAGCAGGTCCACGCCGATCTGAAGAATTCCGCGCTCGCGCACCTGCCGTCGGGACGGTTCGCCGCCAACAGTGCCTGGCTGGTGCTCGCGGTGATGGCGTTCAATCTCACCCGCGCCGCCGCCACCATCACCGGGACCCGCCTGGCACGGGCGACGACCGCCACCATCCGCCGCACCCTGATCACCGTCCCGGCCCGGATCGCGTCCTCGGCACGCCGCCTCACCCTGCATCTGCCTCGGAACTGGCCCTGGGAAACCGAATGGAACCAACTCTTCACCGACACCTGGAGACGAAAACCGCAGGCCACCTAATCCGCCCGGCCACCCCCGGCCCGACCCGAAAGACCCAGTGGAACAATCCGACACCGAGGTCGGACGATCACCCACACCCATAAGCCCATCAACGCCCACACCCGGATCCGTCACCCGACCAACACTTCATCGGTGGATCCAGGCTTAACCGCCCGCGGTTGAGAAGTACTCACGGGGCCTTGATCTCGCCGTAGCGGGCGAGCGCCTCCTGCCGTTCGTGGGCGTGGTCGACGATCGGCGGCGGATAGTCCTCGGGGCGACCGTCTTTCAGGGCGTGAACGGCCTTCCCGGAGATGCCACGCAGTTCGGGCACCCACCGCCGGACGTACTCGCCGTCGGGGTCGAACTTCTCCCCCTGCGTCGTCGGGTTGAACACCCGGAAGTACGGCGACGCGTCCGTCCCCGATCCCGCGGTCCACTGCCAGCCGTGCTGATTGTTCGCCAGATCGCCGTCGACGAGCTGGTTCATGAAGTAGCGGGCACCCCGCCACCACGGCAGGTGCAGATCCTTGACGAAGAACGACGCGACGATCATCCGCACCCGATTGTGCATCCAGGCTTCGGCTTTCAGCTGACGCATCCCGGCGTCGACGATCGGGAACCCGGTCCGGCCCTCGCACCACGCCGTGAACGCCTCCTCGGCGTCGGGCCCACTGTCGTAGCGGATGTGGTCGAAGCGACGGTCGTAGTTTCCGCGGGCGCTGTCGGGGCGCTGGAAGAGGATGTCGGCGTAGAAGTCCCGCCACGCGAGCTGCCGCCGGTACTGTTCGGCGCTCTTGCTGCGGCGGCGCGCGAGATCACGGAGCATCGTGCGCGGATGAATGTTGCCGTACTTCAGGTACACCGACATCCGGCTGGTCGCGTCGAGACCGGGACGATCGCGCGCGTCCTCGTACCCGGCGAGGTCGTCCTCGCAGAACTCCGCCCACCGCTCCAGCGCCGCCGCCTCACCCGCGGCGTACCCGTCGGATTCGGGTTCGGGGATCTGCACCCGCCGCGCCTTCACGTCGTCCGGGTCCACCCACTCCACCGTCGCCGGACCGGTGTCGATCGGGGCGCGCCACCCGTGTTCGAGCCACTGCCGGAAGTACGGGGTGAACACGCGGTACGGCTCCCCGTCCGTCTTGGTCACCCGGCCCGGTGCCACCGCGTAGGGCGACCCGGTGGCCACGAGTTCGACGTGCTCGGCGACCGCGGCGTCACGCTCGCGACCGTACGGCCCGTAGTCGGCGCTGACATGCACCTCTTCGGCCGACACCTTCTCCGCCACCCTCGGGACCACGTCGACGGGATCGCCCTTCACCACCAGCAACCGGCCGTCGAGTTGGTCGTCCAACGCGGCGAGGCTGCGGAAGAGGAAGTCCCGGCGCGCACCGCCCGATGTTGTCAGCAGCCGATCGTCGAGGACGAACAACCCGAGCGCACGCGCCCCCGACTCGGCCACCGTGTGGAGCGTCGGCAGATCACCGAGCCGGAGGTCGCGCCGGAACCAGACGAGTGCGGTGTCCATACCTGCCACGGTAACGAAGCGCGGGCCGATCAGTTCATGGAGCGAGCCGAGGACAGCACCGACAGGTACGGCGCGTCGATGTCGTAGTGCTCGAACGCCGACAGCGCCGCGCGGGCGAACGCCCGCTGCACCGCCCACTGCCTGCCCGGCTTGGTCCGCGCGGTGATCCGCAGCGTGACCGATTCCGCGGTCACCGAGTTGACGCCCAGCAGTTCCGGGGGTTCCAGTACGTCGGCGGCGATCGCGTCGCCCTTGGCCGCCTCGGTGACGGCCTCCAGCGCCACCTCGCACGCCCGTTGCACGTTGGCGGCGTGCGCGATCGGCAGATCGACCACCGCGACCGCGTAACCCTGGCTCATGTTGCCGACACGCACGATCTCACCGTTGCGGCAGTACCACAGGGTGCCGTTGACGTCACGGATCGTGGTGACCCGCAGACCCACCGTCTCGACCGTTCCCACGGCCTCGCCGAGGTCCACGACGTCCCCGACGCCGTACTGATCCTCGAGCAGCATGAAGATGCCCGACAGGAAGTCCCGGACGAGGTTCTGCGCACCGAAACCGAGTGCGACACCGATCACACCGGCGGACGCGATGAACGGCGCCACATTGACGCCGAGGACGGCGAGAACCTGGAGCACCACCCAGATGAGCACCACGATCGACACCGTCGATTTGAGGACGGACCCGATCGTCCGGGCGCGTTGCGCGCGACGCTCGTTGACCATCGCCTCCTTGACGCCCCGCGGGGCGCGTTCCCGCAGGGGACGGAGCATCGGCGGTTTGTCGGAAGGTTCCCGGGGCCGCGTCATCCGGTCGATCATCCGGTGCAACGCGAAACGCAGCACCAGCGCCAGGACGACGTAGGCCGCGATCTCGGCCGGGCGGTGAATCAGCCAGTCACGGTTGGTTTCGGTCAGTTCGAATGCCTGCAGCGAAGAAAACATCTCCAACGAGTGTACGGACGAGACACGCTCTCACAACTGCCATCCGCACGCTCAGTGGTCGCGCCCACGGCACAATGCAGGAGTGACCGTCACCGACTCAGCCAGTGTCCTCGTGGTCGACGACGACGAGGACGTGCGGACGTCCCTCGAACGCGGCCTGCGCCTGTCCGGATTCACCGTCCTCACGGCCGTCGACGGCGCCGACGCGCTCCGGGTGGTCAGCGAACGACGTCCGGACGCGATGGTGCTCGACATGAACATGCCGGTCATCGACGGCACCGGTGTCGTGACCGCGCTCCGCGCGATGAACAACGACATCCCGATCTGCGTGCTCAGCGCCCGCGACACCGTCGACGACCGCATCTCCGGCCTGGAGTCGGGTGCCGACGACTACCTGGTCAAGCCGTTCGTCCTCGCCGAACTGATCGCCCGGATCCGGGCGATGCTGCGGCGGCACGGTACGACGGCCGCCGCGCCGGCCGACTCGCCCGCGACCCCACCGATCCGCGTCGGTGCGCTGGAGATCCGGACGTCCGCACGAAGGGTCTTCATTGCGGGCGAGGAGGTCACACTGACCAAACGGGAATTCGAACTCCTCGAGGTTCTCGCCCGCAACGTCGGCATCGTGCTGAGCCGTGAGCGGCTCCTCGAACTGGTGTGGGGGTACGACTTCGTCGCCGACACCAACGTGGTGGACGTGTTCGTCGGCTACCTGCGTCGCAAGTTCGAAGTCGGTGGTCAGCCGCGCCTCCTGCACACGGTCCGCGGAGTCGGGTTCGTGCTCCGGGAACCGTCGTGAGACGGTCGTTCTCGCTCCGAACCCGTGTGGCCGCCGCGACCGCGCTGGGGGCGACGATCATCGTCGTGGCGCTCGGCATCCTGGTGTCGCTGGCGATCAACCGGAACAACCTGTCGCAACTCGACCGGCGGCTGGAGACGGCGTCGGACGTCCTGGTTCCCAACGCCGCCACCGCCGGTCTGTTCCTCGGGGCACTCGGCGACAAGGGTGCGTTCGCCATCACGATCCGTTCGGCCGACGGCGACACCGTGCTCGTCAGTACCCCCACCCAGCTGCCCGAACTCGACCCGGGCCAGCAGACCGTCGAGGTGGGTGACACGACGTACCGGGCGTACACCGCGACCGTGCCGCTCCTCGGCACCCGGATCTCCCTGGCCGTGCCGTACGCCGAAGCCCAGGATGTGACGTCGGAGCAGCAACGGCAGGTGGCCCTCGTCGGAGCGCTCGCCATCGCCGCGGCCAGCGGTCTCGGCTGGTTGTTCGGCGGTCGTGCCGTGCGCCCGCTGGTCGACTTGACCGGCCGCATCGTGCGCCGCGAACCGAAGCTGACCCCCACGACGTCCGGTGTCCGGGAGGCGGACGAACTGGCCTCCGCCGCGGAGTCGATGCTGCGCGACGTCGCGGAGGCGCAGGACGCGACCACCGCCGCGCTCGCCACCGCACGCGACTTCGCCGCCGTCTCGGCACACGAACTCCGGACCCCTCTCACCGCGATGCGCACCGACCTCGAGGTCCTCACCACTCTCGACCTGACGCCGGAACAGCAGCACGAGATCCTCCGCGACCTCGCCCGCTCACAGGGCCGGGTGGAATCGACGCTGTCCGACCTCGAGCGCCTCGCCCGCGGTGAACTGTCCACCGACAAGGACTTCGTGGACTGCGACCTCGTCGACATCAGCGACCTCGCCGCCGAGGAGGCGATGCGTCACAATCCGGGCCTGCAGGTGACCGTCGACGCGACCCCGGTGACGGTCCGCGGCATGCCCGGTGGACTGCACCTCACTTTGGACAACGCCATCAAGAACGCGGTCCGGCACGGCGGCGCCACCGCGGTGACGATCACGCTGAGAGCGGCCGACGGCATCACCACCGTCGTCGTCGACGACAACGGCTCGGGGGTGCCCGAGGCCGAACGGGCCGCGGTGTTCGAACGGTTCCACCGCGGTTCCAACGCGACGAAGAGCGGGTCGGGCCTCGGCCTCGCGCTCGTCGCGCAGCAGGCGGCACTGCACAACGGCAGCGCACGTTTCGAGGTCAGCCCGCTCGGCGGCGCACGCCTCGTCGTCGAACTCCATACCGACACGGCACACCAGTCACCGGGACCGGAAACACCGAAAGCAGAAAGCCCCGCCTCACCCTGAGGTGATGCGGGGCTTTTCGTGCTGCGGAGACTATTCCTTCACGTCCAGCAGGTCGATCATGAAGACCAGCGTCTTGCCGGACAGCTGATGTCCGGCGCCGGCGGGACCGTAGGCCAGCTCCGGCGGGATCGTGAGCTGACGGCGTCCGCCCACCTTCATGCCGGGGATGCCGTCCTGCCAGCCCTTGATGAGGCCGCGAAGCGGGAACTGGATGGACTCGCCGCGGCTCCAGGAGGAGTCGAACTCCTCGCCGGACTCGAACTCGACGCCGACGTAGTGCACCTCGACGGTGCCCCCGGGGACGGCCTCTGCGCCGTCTCCGACCACCACGTCCTTGATGACCAGGTCGGTCGGGGCGGGTCCGTCTTGGAACTCGATCTCGGGCTTGGTCATATGTCCTCCTCGGTGAGGGCTCTATGGTTCGGCACAGGTATTCGCGATCAGCGACCTGTGACGTCCTTGTAGTCACGCTCGGTGTAACCGGTGTAGATCTGGCGTGGACGGCCGATCTTCGTAGCGGGATCTTCGTGCATCTCGCGCCAGTGTGCAATCCACCCGGGCAAGCGGCCCATGGCGAACAGAACGGTGAACATGCGGGTGGGGAAGCCCATCGCGCGGTAGATCAGACCCGTGTAGAAGTCGACGTTCGGGTACAGCTTGCGCTCGACGAAGTAGTCGTCGGTGAGCGCCGCCTCTTCGAGTGCCATCGCGATATCGAGCAGCTCGTCGTCGCCGCCGAGCTTCTCGAGGATGGTGTGTGCTGTCTGCTTGACGATCGCCGCACGCGGGTCGTAGTTGCGGTAGACGCGGTGCCCGAAGCCCATGAGCTTCACACCGTCTTCCTTGTTCTTGACCTTGCGGACGAAGTCGTCCGCGTTGCTGCCGCTGGCCTTGATCTCGTCGAGCATCTCCAGCACGGCCTGGTTGGCGCCGCCGTGCAGCGGGCCCCAGAGTGCGTTGATGCCACCGGAGATCGAGGTGAACAGGTTGGCGTCGGACGAGCCGACCAGCCGCACCGTCGACGTCGAGCAGTTCTGCTCGTGGTCGGCGTGCAGGATCAGCAGCATGTCGAGCGCCTTGGCGATCTCGGGATCGATCTCGTAGGGCTCCGCGGGGAAGCCGAACGTCATCCGGAGGAAGTTCTCGACCAGGTTCAGGGAGTTGTCCGGGTACAGGAACGGCTGCCCGACGGACTTCTTGTACGCGTACGCCGCGATGGTCGGCAGCTTCGCGAGAAGACGGATGGTCGACAACTCGACCTGTTCCGGGTCGGCCGGGTCCAGGGAATCCTGGTAGTACGCGGACAGCGCGTTGACGGCGCTGGACAGGACCGGCATCGGGTGTGCGTTCCGCGGGAATCCGTCGAAGAACCTCTTGAGGTCCTCGTGCAGCAGCGTGTGCCGCCGGATCCGGTCGGTGAACGACTCGAGCTGCGCCGTGGTGGGCAGCTCACCGTAGATCAGCAGATAGCTGACCTCGATGAAGGTCGACTTCCCGGCCAGCTGTTCGATCGGGTACCCGCGGTAGCGGAGAATCCCGTGCTCACCGTCGATGTAGGTGATCGCGGAGCTGGTGGAGGCGGTATTGACGAAACCCGGGTCCAAGGTGGTGTACCCGGTGCTGGCGAGCAGCTTGCCCAGTTCGATACCGTCATTGCCCTCGGTTGCCCTGGCAATGGACATCGTGTGCTCACCACCAGGGTAGGTAAGCGTGGGCTTTGTGTCATTGTCAGGCACGAAGCATCCCTCTCAAGCTCAAACCAATGAGTAACAACTTCATTCAGGTAGAAACTAGTCCCACTCTGGCCTGCGTGCCGAAGGCGGGTCCGCTCAGAGGCCGTGATCCGGGTCCGCCGCGGGATGCGCGGCGACCACGGAGAAGGGTCGCCGAACTGGATCGGCGAGTGTCCGATTTGCCCGCACGGCGCGGGCGTCGAATCGGTGAGGGCCAGTTTCCCGAGACTGGACCGGCCGCGTTACCTGCACCGATGCCGGAGACGGCGCAGAACGCACACCGCGACGCCAGACGGGGTGAGGGAAGAACAGAGGGTGGGACAGAGCCCCGCAGCCGCGACAGAAGAACCCCCGCCCGACGTATCGGCCGGACCGCGACCGGTGTTACACCGTCTCACCAAGTGGGCACTCGATGCTCGAAAGTTGAACCGCTACGACCCCAGCGCGGACATGCCCCACACACCGGTCCACTGCTGCCCCGGAGCGAGCACCAACTGATCGATCCCGGAGTTGAACGCGTCCGGCGGGCACGTCATCGGTTCGAGCGCCAGCGCCCGCCCGCGTCCCGGATACGACTTACCGGCGTCGGGATCCGCGACGAACGCCTGCAGCCAGCCGAACTCACGGGCCGCCCAGAGGACCGTTCCGGTGCCGTCCGGCGCGCGCAATTCGTGCCGCGACCTGCCGTCCGCGTCGACGTCCAGTGCACTGAACGGAGTGTCGAGAGCGACGCCCGCCAGCGTGCGCGGGCTGGTGAAGTCGTATTCGGTGCCTGCCACGGCCTGCGAGCCCCCACTCGGCAGCATGCGCTCGTCGAGGGGCAGCCGGGTCCCGGCGGACAGTCGCAGCGTGCACTCGTCGAGCGGGACGTCGCCGGCGCGGACGTAGGAGTGGAAGCCCATCCCGAACGGCGCCGGGATGGCTCCCGTGTTGGTCGCCGTGTGCGTCACGGTCAGGCCGTCGTCGTCGAGGACGTATGCGACGGTGAGCCGCAGCGGGTACGGCCACCCCTTGTGGAGGCCGACGTCGATCGACAACTCGATGCGGTCGTCGGTGTGATTCGCGACACGCCAGTCCCGGCGGCGGACGAATCCGTGACTCGCATTGCCGAACGTCGGCTCCGTGATCTCGAGCTGATGGTCGATGCCGTCGAAGACGAACTGGCCGTCGCGGATCCGGTTGGGCCACGGCGCGAGGATCAACCCGGCCGACAACGGTGGCCGGGTTCCGATGTCCCACGTCTCGGTGAGCGCCATCGGCCCCTCCGGACCGTCCCATTCGAGTAGCCGGAGCCCGGCGCCGGTGGCCGCGATACCGGCCCGGTAGCCGCCTCCCCGGATCTCGAATCCGGCCGTGGAAGGCCTGTCCGTCTTCGAAGACTGCGGTTCACCCATGCACTTCAGTGTGCCCGAGATGGGCACGAGATATGTGATGGCGCACAGGAACCTAGCGGGTGACCTTGTAACGCACCAGTGCCGGGAACGCGAGCGCGGCGATCACCACACCGACGACGACGAGGACGCCGCCGCCCGCGGCCGCCACGCTCGTCCCGACCGCCGCCGCGGCCGCGCCGTGCACGACGTCACCGATCCGCGGGCCTCCGGCCACGACGACGATGAACACGCCCTGGAGTCGTCCGCGCATCTCGTCCGTGGCGACCTGCTGGAGCATGGTGCTGCGGAACGCGGCCGAGACCATGTCGACGGCACCACCGAATGCGAGGAACGCGAGCGCGATCCACAACAGGACCGGACTGTCGCCGGGTGACGCGATCCCGACCACCACGCCGAAGCCGACCATCGCGAGACCCCACAGCACGATGCACACGATCACGGCGAGGCCCTGGCGCCGGACCCTCGGCAGCCAACCGGAGAACACCCCACCGGCCACCGCGCCGAAGGACATCGCCGCGAACAGCAGTCCGAGTGCCACACCGCCCGATGCCGGGTCGCCGAACGTGTCGTGCGCGATCTGCGGGAACAACGCCCGCGGCATGCCGAACACCATCGCGATGATGTCGACGACGAACGACGCGAGCAGCACCTTCTGTGTCGCGAGGTAGGCGAACCCGTCGAACACCTCGCGCAGCCCGGCCCGGCGCGACTCCCCCGTCGGCGGGATGGCAGGCAGCCGGAGCACCGCCCACAGCGTGGCCAGGAGGGCGATCGAATCGACGAGATACAGCGTCGACAACCCGACCGTCGGAATCATCACACCGGCAAGCAATGGTCCGGCGATGGCGCCGAACTGCATGACCGTCATGTTGAGCGAGTTGGCGGCGGCCAGCTGTTCCGCCGGAATGAGCCGCGGGATGATCGCGCTGCGGGTGGGCTGATTGACCGCGAAGAACGCCTGCTGCAACCCCAGCAGTCCGAGTACCAGCCACACGTTGTCCAGTCCGAGCGCCGCCTGCACCCAGAACAGCACCGACGTCACACCGAGTCCGACGGTGGTGATCGTCAGCAGTTTCCGCCGGTCCATGACGTCGGCCAGCGCGCCGCCCCACAACCCGAACACGATCAGCGGTACCAGCGCGAACACGCCGGTCAGACCCACGTACGCCGAGCTGCGGGTGATCTCGTACACCTGCTGAGGCACGGCGACGACACTGAGCTGCCCGCCGATCACCGTCACGATCCCGGCCGCCCACAGGCGGCGGTAGTCCCGGTTCTGCAGCGGCGCGGTGTCGGCGAGCAGCCGCCGCTTCTTCTTCTCGGTGACGGTCTCGGTCATTCTTCCCTTAGCTCGTTTCCCATGCTCACTATTCCCCGACCGTCACGGCTGCAGTCGCTCCACCGTCCACGAGCCGTCGACCAGCGACGTCCGGATGCGGTTGTGCATCCGGTTGGCGCGGCCCTGCCAGAACTCCACGACCGCGGGGCGGATCAGGATTCCGCCCCAGTCAGGCCGGACCGGGATGTCGACGTCGACGGGGAAGCGCTCCGCCGCGTGCAGCAGCGCGGCGTCCAGTTCGGCCCGCGAACCGATCGGCTTCGACTGTTCGGACGCCCACGCCCCCAGCCGGGATCCACGGGGCCTGCTGTGCCAGTACTCGTCCGTGACCTCGGCGCTCACGCGCTCGACCGGACCGCGGACGGTGATCTGCCGGGCGACGGGCACCCACGTGAACGTCACCGACGCGTAGGGCACCGCGTCCAGCTGGCGGCCCTTGTCCGAGTCGTAGTTGGTGAAGAACAGCACACCGTCCGTACTCAATCCCTTGCAGAGGACGGTGCGGGTGCACGGATGTCCGTGCTCGTCGACGGTTCCGAGTGTCATCGCGTTGGGTTCGGGAACCCCGGCCTCCACGGCGTCCTCGAGCCACAGGCGCATCAGGGGAAGCCAGCCGTCGCCCAGCTGGTCGGCATCCAGATCGGAGTCGACGTACCGTCCGTCAGCGCCCTGGTGTGCGTAACCGACGCGCATGGCCGCGAGGTCCTTGTTCACCGGTTTCGGCTGTTCTGCATCTGGAGACACAGCCGAGAACGCTACTCCCGGGTATGCACTGATCAACTCTCCGGTGACACCGGCTAAAGTTTTGGGGACCGAACCCGTCCCCTCGGATTGCAGCCGCGATCGTGCGATGCCCGGGGAAGGGAAGTCGATTGCGCGGACGAGGGTGCCTGCCCATCCCGCATGCACGCCCAGCGCAATTGTCGAACGCCGAGACAGTGCCGCTCTGACCGGGGGCACTCGAACGAGGAGAGTCCACGAGCTATGTCAGCTAGCGCGGCAGTACCGGACGATTTCGTCAGCGGACTGGAAGGCGTGGTCGCGTTCACCAGCGA